>NZ_JAQREK010000004.1:0-275935 GCF_028599265.1 Pseudoalteromonas sp. Angola-4
GTTTGTGAGAATAGAAAGTCAGGGCTTTATCTACGGAGCAGTATTAAATACTAGGCGCAAAGGCAAGCTCACTGACTTCGATGTGATAAATGATAGCTAATCATTTATCAACGAGAGATACAAGGCGCGAAGCTTGCTCGCGCGCGATGCGCAGCATTTAATACTCAAAGGCCACTTTCTTTTAAATTATTGGCGATGGTTTGAGAGGGGTTTTCACCAAATAACTGCGTGTAATCTTTAGTAAATTGCCCTGCGTGCCAAAACCCCCAATTGGCCGCTATGATTGATATAGGCTTAGTTTGTCCAACCACTTTAAGCTCGCGCCTTACATTGTTAAGTCGAGTTAAACGTAAAAACCTAAGCGGGTTAATACCTAAAATGCTTTCGAAACTGTACTGCAACGTGCGCCTACTAACAAAAGTAAGCTCGCAAAGTTCGGTTATGGTTATTGTTTTTTGTGGGTTGGCTGCCACGTACTCTTTTACTTTATCGACCACCGCTTTACGGTGTTTGTAGCTTGGGGCTATGTTTTGCTGCGGGTTATCGGCTTGCAATAAGTGTAGTGCTAACATACTAAGCATATCTTGCTGTGACTCTGGTTTAAGCCCAAAGCCTTTGTTTATAACCATACTGTTAATAATTTGCCTTGCTGTTTGCAGCGATGAGTCACTAACCGTTAAACGAGCAGATTGTGCAGATGATAGGTTTTTAATTGTTACGCCTTGTAACTGCGCCATGTACTCAATGGAATGCCAATCAATAACCAAACCGTAAATATCAAATTGCTCAGGGGTAATTAGCTCAAAGTCACTGCTGCTGGTACGGCACATAAATTGATTGCTCGCTACATCAAGGCCATTAATTTTGCTTTGTTGCGACTGACTCGGTATGCCAAGCCAAATAGAGTTAGGCGCTATGTTGCATTGCTGGCGAAGTGAGCGCTCGGTGTATTCTTTAAAAGCATGAATATCGTTGTAATTTACGCCTTCTATACAGCCATAAAAGCGGCCATCGCTTACTTGGTCGTACTTTTGCTGCCATTGAGTGAGGTTATGGGCTTGCTCGTCAATATCGTGCGTGTATACCTTGCTCTTTTGTGGTGCGTTGTTGCTGCCTTGCTGCGCCATATAGGTGATGCTCTTTTAAAGTAAACATATTTTTAGTTTAAGTGAATGCCAAATAAAGGCGTTAACTTACTGAAATAAAATAATAAAACGTGATTTGCCAAAATTCGATAGCCACTTGGTACAAATTAAGCCTTCTTGTGACTATTCAAAATTGATTTATAGCTTATATGAGGCAAGACCTATACCAAGGTTTGTAATATTAGTTATGCGGAGTAAATCATGGGGCATACGTACAGTTATACTTTAGGAACACATATTTATCAATTCAAGAGCTTAGCGCAGTTAATGGCTAAAGCTACGCCGCAGCGCTCGGGCGATAGGTTAGCGGGAGTTATTGCACAATCGGCACAAGAGCGCGCTGTAGCGCAGATGACATTGGCCGAAGTACCGCTAAAAACATTTTTAAACGATGTACTTATTCCCTACGAGCAAGACGAAATTACACGCCTTATTATTGACGAGCACGATGCAAACGCTTTTAAGCTTATATCGCACTTAACCGTGGGAGATTTTAGAAACTGGTTATTAAGTGATTTTGCAACGCCTGCGGTACTTGCAAGTGTTAGGCAAGCCATTACCCCTGAAATGGCCGCTGCGGTAAGTAAAATAATGCGTAATCAAGATCTCATACTTGTTGCTAAAAAGTGCCACGTAAAAAGCGCGTTTAGAAACACCATAGGTTTGCCTGGGCATTTATCAACCCGCTTGCAACCTAACCACCCAACCGATGACATAAATGGTATAGCTGCCTGCATGCTCGATGGCCTTTTATACGGCAATGGCGATGCGGTAATTGGCATTAATCCCGCCACCGACAACGTAGCGCAAGCCATTAAGTTAATGACACTGATGGATGATGTAATTCAAAAATACGAAATTCCGACACAAAGCTGCGTGCTTACCCATGTAACTAACACCATAGAATGCATAGAAGCAGGCGCGCCGGTTGATTTAGTTTTTCAGTCTATAGGCGGTACAGAAGCCACAAACTCAAGCTTTGGTTTTAATTTAAATACACTAGCTGAGGCGCAAGATGCTGCGCTGAGCTTAAAGCGTGGCACGGTTGGCAATAATGTAATGTATTTTGAAACCGGGCAAGGCAGCTCGCTTTCGGCTAATGCACACCATGGGCTTGACCAACAAACCTGTGAGGCGCGTGCTTATGCTGTAGCACGCAAGTTTAACCCTTTATTAGTTAATACCGTTGTAGGCTTTATTGGCCCTGAGTATTTATTTGATGGTAAAGAAATTACCCGCGCAGGGCTTGAAGATCACTTTTGTGCCAAGCTTTTAGGCATACCTATGGGGTGCGATGTGTGTTACACCAACCACGCCGAGGCCGACCAAAACGATATGGATAACTTACTCACCTTATTAGGCGTGGCGGGTTGCTCGTTTGTAATGGGGATTCCAGGCTCGGACGATATTATGCTTAATTACCAAACTACCTCATTTCATGATGCCTTATATGTGCGCCGAGTTTTAGGCTCGCGCCCAGCGCCCGAGTTTGAAGCGTGGCTTAGCAAAATGAAAATTATGGAAAATACCGCCGAGACTATTTTATCAAACACCTTACCAACTGCCTTTGCTAAGCCATTAAAAGCAGTACAAGGAGGGATGTAATGAAAGCGGTTAAAAGCATAAACACGCAAAGCATCAACGATCACGATAATGGCAAAGTGGTTGAAAACCCATGGAGCGATTTACGTCGTTTTACCGATGCCCGTATAGGCCTTGGCCGCGCAGGCATTAGTTTACCTACATCTGAAATGCTAGCGTTTCAGCTATCGCATGCTCAGGCGCGCGATGCGGTTAACTTTCCGTTAGATATTAGCGAAATGACAAAAACTCTCAGTGCTATTGATGCGCTTAGCGAGGTTGAAAAACCGCTAAGTGTACAAAGTGAGGCTGTTGATCGTGTTACCTATTTACAGCGCCCCGATTTAGGCCGAAAGCTAAACCAAGCAGGGCGTACAACGCTTTTAAATACTATGCAAAGTAGGCAAAGCAGTACACAGGCGCAATACGATTTAGCCATTGTGGTAGTTGATGGGCTTTCGTCGTTGGCGGTACAAAAAAACGCAGCGCCATTTATAAGCGAGCTTTTAAAGCAGCTTCCTACTGAGCCCTCACCTTACAAAATTGCGCCAATTACCCTAGTAGAGCAAGGCCGCGTAGCGATTGGTGATGACATTGGCGAGCTGCTAAATGCACAAGTTGTAATGGTATTAATTGGTGAGCGCCCGGGGCTTAGCTCCCCCGACAGCCTTGGCCTTTATTTAACGTGGGAGCCTAAAACGGGGCTAAATGATGCCTGTCGTAATTGTATTTCTAACATTCGCCCTGCAGGGCTTAGTTACTTTGAGGCTGCCCGAAGAGCCGTATATTTACTGCAAGAGGCCAAAAAGTGCGGGCTTACTGGGGTTAACTTAAAAGACAGAACACAAGACGATGTAATAGAGCATCAGGTTCAAACCACAAATTTTTTAATCGCGGAATAAAACCATAAAAAGAGGTCAATATGTCTAATAACAATAAAGAGTATCTTGCACAAAGGCAGTTAAAAAGTGGCACTGCGGGCTGGTTATTGCTTGCAGGGCTAGGGGTGTCGTATGTAATTTCGGGCGACTTTGCAGGCTGGAACTTTGGCATAGCCGAAGCCGGCTGGGGCGGATTTGCCATTGCTGCGGTGTTAATGGCAATAATGTATTTAACGCTGGTGTTATCGCTTGCTGAAATGTCGGCTGCAATTCCTGCTGCGGGTGGCGGTTACAGTTTTGCGCGTCAAGCAATGGGCCCTGCCGGGGGTTATTTAACTGGCCTTGCGGTATTAATTGAATATGCATTAGCCCCCGCCGCCATTGTTATATTTATTGGCTCGGCGGTTGAGGCGTTAACGGGTTTTAATGGCCCGTGGGTATATGCACTGTTTTATTTAACGTTTGTGGGTATTCACTTAGCGGGTGTGGGTGAAGCGCTAAAAGTAATGATGGTGATAAGTGGTTTAGCAGTATTGGCTATTATTGCCACCGCCGTGGCGTTAATTGCTAATTTTGACGCGGCTAATTTATTTGATGTTGCGGTAACTAATGCCGCAGGTGCAAATGAATTTTTACCACTTGGTTGGTATGGTGTGTGGGCTGCATTACCTTTTGCTATGTGGTTATTTTTAGCAGTAGAAGGCGTGCCGCTTGCAGCCGAAGAAGCTAAAAACCCAGCTAAAGATGTACCTAAAGGCATTATTGGCGCTATGTTATTTTTACTGTTTACCGCTTTACTTGTTGTGGTATTAGTTCCTGCTGCCGGTGGTGCAAACGCAATGGGCGCCAGTGCAGTTCCTTTAGTTGATGCGCTTAACGCCACGGGCAATACAAGCTTAGCCACTGCGGTAAATATTTTAGGCTTAGCGGGATTGGTCGCGTCGTTCTTTTCGATTATTTATGGTTATAGCCGTTTAGTGTTTGCGCTTTCGCGTGCGGGCTATTTACCGCGTTCGTTATCAATTACTACAGAGCGCAAAGTACCCGCGCGTGCGTTAATTGTACCCGCTATTTTTGGATTTATTGCCTCACTGAGTGGCGAGGGCGATTTAATGCTAGCTATGGCGGTGGTAGGTGCAACGGTATCGTATGCGTTAATGGCGCTGAGCCATATTATGTTGCGTATTAAGCAACCTAATTTAGCTCGCCCGTATAAAACGCCAGGTGGCGTGGTTACATCGGGTATTGCGTTAGTGTTATCGCTTATTGCATTAACGGGTGTGTATGCATTTGACCCTCGTGCATTTTTATACACCGTAGTGCTATTTGTGATTGGTGCAGCTTATTACTTTGGCTATAGCGCTAAGCATTTAGTCGCTAAAAGTGCAGATGAAGAGTTTGCTATGCTTGCCGATGCTGAAGCTGACTTAGCCGCCTCAAATTAAGGGGGTTAACACTAGGGTGAAAGCGCAAAATGCTAGTTGCTTCTCTAAAAACGAAGCAACTAACATCTTTGTGAATGCATTGGTTATATTTACGAGCTATCGCTCGTCACGCCAGCAAGCTGCGCACCTACAGCTCATTTAACTTATGCGGATTACTTTTACTTTTATTTTCCCTGCATTGGCGCCGTAAAATCGGCTTAAGTCATTGGCAAAGGGGCTAAATTCACCTGATTTAGTAATGGTTACTGTAGCGCCATTGGCTATTTCAAATAAATATTCGTCGTTATTGTTAATTGCGCCAACCAAAGAGAACCACTGCGCTCTTGGAAGTCGTCTAAATGGTTCAAGCAATGCCATGGGGATTTCTTTAACCCCTAATTGCACATTATCGCGGTGCCAGCCGCTTGCAGTGCATTTTATGCCGTCGTCATACCAAAATTGATTAGGGTAGGGTTCAAACTTATAAGTTGCGCCTTCAACTAACATAAGCCCGGTATTGTTATGTGCCTCGCTGGCAAACACTATTACATCTTGGCTTTGCGAAACTTGTAATACTCTCATGTTTTGGTTTTCAAGGGCAATGTGTTGGCTTAAACCAGTAAAGCTTAATGTGCTGTTATCGTTATACCTAATTTTGTAATGCAGGTTTTTAAGCGACTCTGGGCGATAGCTAGTTAGTTTATTAATTCGTGTAGCTACGCTTTGATGTATATGTGGTTCTAGGTTGCTGGCTTCGTTATCAATAAGTACATAGCACTCCCTATCCACCAATTTAAAAAAGGGATTAAACCAAAAGTAATTTTGCTGATGGCTTAAAGCCAGAGGATCGGGCGTTACGGTTACATCGTCTTGGTCAACTAATTTACTGCCAGGCAATAAGGTTTCGTAGTCAATGTCGTGGCTGGTTAATAAGCTAATATTAAGTGGTTGCTCAATTAACCATTCAAGCGCATAGCGCAGGCAAATATCAGCTAGGCCATCGCGGTAATAACCGCCGCCAATATCTGAATGCGCCCCTGCAAACCAAAGCTCGGTAATATTATTTTGATGGTTCATTAGGGTGGGTTCAAACGCACGGCGTTTTTCATCAAGTGCTACGCAGTGCAGTGCCTGCGAAATATTATTAGCAATGGTGTGGTTTTCAAATATTACATGCTCGGCACCGCGCGTTGCTTTACTGACTTTTGATAAACCTATTGAGGCCACGGTATCAAATACACATACGTAAACATTATCGTTAATTAAAGGCTCTAGGATTTTTGCAAAACGCCGAGCGAGCGCGCCGCCTCGGCTAAAGCCGGTAAGTAAAAGGGTATCGCCGAGTTGGTAATGCGCTTTAAAATCACTCATGGCTTGATTTAAAATACTAGCAACATCGTCACCACGTGGCGCTAAAGTTTGGTTCAAAATACGTTTTAAGCGGCTACCTTTAGTGCCAATACCTTGATAATAAAAACTAAGTTGGTTTGTAAATGGAGTGGTGGGGGAGTCATCGAGTTTGCCGCCTAATAATAAATGCAGCTTAAGAATATTAGAAATACTACTGTCTTCTTTAAAATGGTCTGAGCTAAATTGCTCTGCATCGCGAGGCTCGCCCCCAGTACCATCAAAATTAAAAATTAGCGTTTTACCCGTCATAGCCCTAATCCTTTAATTGTTTTAAATACTCTACACAGGCAATGTTAAATATTAAAGACATTAATTTTTCAAATAGCACGCTAAGAGGCGTTAGCGTGCTTAGCGGGTTATTTAGTGATTATCAAACATATAATGATTTAGCTCTGTGCCCTGGGCAGGCTTAAGCGCTGGGTTTAGCTGAATTAACTGCTGATAAACCTCAGGGTAAAACATTTTTAATCGTGCTACGCGGGCTAAGTGGTTTGGCTCAAATTTTTCCACAAGCTGCAAAGCTAAAGGAATCATTGGGCTTAACTCCCCTTTTGTATAACTTTGCTCTAGTGCTAAGTCGAGTATATCTACGCCAAGCTTACTTGGGTCAGCCGGTATTTTATTATCAATTAAAAATTGTACTGCCTCAGAAGAAGACGATGCAGCTTGTGTATAAACGTCGCGCCCATGTATATCGGTAATCGAAAAATCAAAACCCGCCTGTGCGAGTGCTTGCCAATGATTTAGCGAAAAGCGGCTTAATCGTGTTAACTCACGCGGTGGCTTAGGGTTTATGCGGTTTTGCCAAGTAGTGATTAAATCATCAGGGTTTAAGAGTAATAAAGAAAAAAGCGTATCGGTTTCGGCTTGAGTTAATACCGTACTGAGGCTGTATTCATAAGCTTTTTGATATTCTTTCTTAGATAAATATTCGTTAAATGTGCTTTGGCTTCTATCGTTTGAAAGCTGGTTACTCAGACTACTCCACCAATAATTGACTAAAACAGGGTCTATATCGTGCAAAACACGTACAAAGTTAGATCCGTGCTTATTTTTAACCTGTTGAACTTTATCATAAGCTTGCATTACTGTGTGCAGCTGCTCTGTATCTTTTAACTGTTGTTGTAACAGCTCACAGTTTTGCCTTTTATTGTTTAGCTGCGCTTTTTGCTGCTTTAAATCTACTAAAAAAAGGGCAACATCAGAATTATCAGGCTCAGTTATTTGGGGTAACGCGTTATTGTTAATTTTACCAATAGGGCTAAAGTAAGCGTATTGCGCTGGGTTGTCCTGCTTATTAATATAGGCCCCTTGCTGGTAAATAAAGTCATTTACAAAAAATACCCCTTTGCTATTTAGGTCTTCATTCGCATTGCCGCTATGTGCTTTGTAACCACGCTTTTTAAGATAATCTAAAAGCTGGGTGTGCTTAGTATCTAATGGGGCTAGGGTTAAGTTACCGCTTTTAGGCAGGTTTACAATAGCCACGTCTAAACCTGTAAATAGGCCTGGCTCGTTGGTTGGCGTAACGCCTTTTGTTTGCAGTGCTTTTACAAGAGGTAAATTAAATTTACTGACCGCAATATCGGCTAAGTTATATAAAACAGTGTTTTTTTCGTATAACGGCATGGCATCTAGCACGGGAACTTGCTGTAAAAGCGCAATAATATACTCATTTGGAATATCGTTTTTTATAGCGGTAGCCACTTCATTCACTGTAAATTGGTTAGATGAAATTGCCTGCTCAAACTCTTTTGGCGTAAATTTATTTGCATTAAGCACAAACAATGTCGCCGGAGAAATTACCTCACTGCCTTCAAGTTTAATAAACGTTTTAGAGTAAGTGGTAAATGTATCGGTGTTGCTTAATAAAGCGTAAAGCGTTTCTTTTTGTACATTTTCATCAAGGGGTACACTCAGAGTAAGTCCTGGAGGGTTATGCTTATTATCTCCAAGCTGTTGTATCATTTCTTTTACTTTATCATTGGTGAAGCCCTTAATAGCCTCAATACCTTGCCAATTAGCTAACTCGTTTAAAGAGCTAGTAATGTTAAGTTGCTGCTTTTGCTCTGCAATAATGGCATCTTTTAAAAGGGCAATGTATGTACGCTGATTGATTTTTGATAAATCTGTATACTTTAAAAGCGTGGATACCGATGTCCCTTTTTTAAGTTCACTTACAAAAAATGAAACAAGCGACTGATTCAATGTTTGTACTTTATTGCTTTGTTGTTGTGACTGATCTCTACACAGGCTAATCTGTTTTTTTAGTTTATTTACTACCTGTAGCGGTGAGTCCTCATTTGGCTGCTTTTTATTAACTACGCTGGTCTGAGAGGTGGTTGGTTTCACTTGAGCTGCTTGCTCTACAGCTACAGAGTGCGGTTGAGTTTGAAAAAAATAAACAGCTAAAGCAGTGATTATTACAATCCCAAAAAGTATTTTTTTCATTAGCGTCAATCCCTTGAATTACAATTACATCTAACTGCATGGTACTATTTTAGATACGCATAATGCAAAAAAGCTTTAAAGGATAACTTACATTACCTATTAAAGCTTTTTGACTATTTAGCTGCTGTTTATGTATTAATGCAGTTTCATTTTAGGGCGTACTACGCGTAGTACTTTTTCGCTTATCCATAATGCAAAGGTTTTTGCGCTGCCGTGTATGGCGCGCTGGTGCATGCGATACAGTGATATATACATAAAGCGAGCAATTTTACCTTCTATAAAAAAGGTATTGCTGGTTAAGTTACCCATTAAATTACCTACCGTACTGTAGCGCGATAAGTTAACGAGCGAGCCATGGTCGCTATATTTAAAGCCGCATAATGGCTGTTGTTTTAACGTGGCAATGAGGTTTTTTTCTACACATAGCGCCATTTGATGCGCCGATTGCGCACGCGGTGGAACAAGCTTTCCGTCTTCTTGGGTAAAGGCGCAGCAATCACCAATAACAAAAATGCTTTCATCTACGGTGCTTTGTAAAAACTCGTTTACTTGAATTTGGTTACTGCGGGTAAGATCAAAAATACCTAAATCTTTAATAAAATCTGGCGCTTTTACACCTGCAGCCCATACCATTATATCTGCGTCTATGTGTTCTTCGTCTTTTGTTATAAACCCTTGTTCGGTGGCTTCTTTTACCAGTGTTTGCTCTCGTACGTTTACGCCGAGTTTTAATAACTCGCGCTTTGCGCTATCGGCTATGCGCTCGGGTAGGGCGGGCAAAATACGGGGCCCCGCTTCTATTAAATGAATATGTAAACGCTTAGACGACATATTTGTAAGGCCGTAAAGCTTTAATAATTCAGATACATGGTAAAGCTCTGCCGAGAGCTCAACGCCGGTTGCGCCGCCGCCCACAATGGCAATATTTAATGATTGCTGTTGGTTGTCGTCTTGGTGAAGGCGAGTAAAGCTGTCGAGTAGAGAATGCTGAAAACGCTCAGCTTGCTGATTTGAGTCTAAAAAGTAGCAATGATCTTTTATGCCTGGGGTATTAAAGTCGTTGCTTACGCTGCCAATGGCAATAACAAGGTGGTCGTAGCGTACGCTGCGCTGCGGCAAAATAGTGTGGCCTAGCTCATCAAGGTGCGGTGCAAGGGTAATGGTTTTATTGCTTTGGTCTATATCGCAAAATGTACCAAGCTGAAAATTATAATGATGTTTTGCAGCGTGGGCTGAATACACAACGCCATCTAAATCGGGGTCAATAGAACCTGTCGCTACTTCGTGTAGTAACGGCTTCCATATGTGGGTGCGGTTTTTATCAATTAAAAGAATTTCGGCTTGTTTTTTCTTCCCTAATTTATGCCCTAATTGTGTTGCCAGCTCTAGTCCGCCTGCGCCACCGCCAATAACGACGATTTTAGGTTTAGTTATATTCATAGCAATGCCCTTAAAAAATAATATACCCAAATAATCTGCTTATAACGCTTATAAAAAATCACTTGGGTATACAAAATTAGCTTGGCTGTTAACACCATTGAGCATCTGCTGCGTATTTTGCGCCTAAATAAAACATATGTCAGCAATTGATAAGCTTATTTGTTGTATACTAAGGTCTAAATTGCCTCAATATGAAAAATTTAGCGCTTTACAGGGGCCTAATATAAAGGCGTTACTTTACATAAAAGGCAGCTTGCTTTTAATAGGGTATAACGCTGACACTAAATGCTTTTAAGTATTTTAATCTATTGATTTAAAGTATGTTTTAGTGATTTGTTGATTATTGCAATAAAGCCGCTAATACTTGCAATCTATGCTTTATCTAAATTGCTTTTAATGCCAACAGACACTCTTATATTGAGATGCTTTGGGCTATATGCAAATATTTCATTTACGTTGCACTTTTGCTGTTAAAGCCCATTCCCTAGCCAAAAAGGATATTTATGACCACGCCATTAATTAAATCACTTGAGCAGCATTTTGGTTTTAGCCAATTTAGAGCAGGGCAACAGCAAACCATTGAGCAGCTTTTAAATGGGCAATCGTCACTGGCTATATTTCCTACGGGGTCGGGTAAGTCGTTGTGTTATCAGCTAACAGCTATGCATTTACCAAACTTAACCTTGGTGGTGTCGCCTTTACTTGCATTGATGAAAGATCAAATTAGCTTTTTAAATAGCAAAGGTATTTACGCGGCAAGCCTTGATTCGAGCCAAGACCAAATGCAAAGCAGCACCGTAATGAACGATGTGCGAAATGGTAAAATTAAAGTATTAATGGTGTCGGTTGAGCGTTTTAAAAACGAGCGTTTTAGAGAGTTTATAAGCCAAGTTGCGCTGTCTATGCTGGTGGTAGACGAAGCGCACTGTATATCTGAATGGGGCCATAACTTTAGACCCGACTACCTTAAACTACCGCGATACCGCGAAGAGCTAAATATTCCACTGGTACTATTACTCACCGCCACAGCCACTAAAAAAGTAAAACGCGACATGAGCGAGCGTTTTAATATTGCCCCTGAGTGTATTGTACAAACCGGCTTTTACCGCGCTAACCTCGATTTAAGCGTGCTAAGTGTAAAAACGGCTGATAAAAACACTGAGCTTACAAACATAGTGCGTGCGCAAAATGGCCCAGGTATTGTGTATGTAACGCTTCAGCAAAGTGCTGAGCAAGTGGCTAATACGCTAAGTGCGCAAGGTATTCAGGCGGTTGCGTATCATGCAGGGCTTGAAGATACACTACGCTGGCAAATTCAAGATGATTTTATGGCGGGTAAAATTAACGTTGTTGTGGCAACAATAGCCTTTGGTATGGGCGTTGATAAATCAGATATTCGCTTTGTTATTCATTACGATTTACCAAAATCAATTGAAAACTACAGCCAAGAAATTGGCCGTGCAGGGCGCGATGGCAACCCATCAAACTGCTACACCTTGGCTAATTTAGATGGCCTAAACACAGTTGAAAACTTTGTGTATGGCGACACCCCTGAGCTGAGCGGCATTGAATACGTAATTAACGATATTAAAGCCCAGCCGCAGCAATGGGAAATGCAAGAGTACAGCTTATCGAGCGAAAGTAACATTCGCCAATTAGCGCTTAAAACCTTGCTGGTACAACTAGAAATGCAAGGCGCAATAACGCCGCAATATGCTTACTACGCCGATTTTAAATACAAGTTTTTGGTTGATAAAAACGAGCTACTTAGCCAGTTTGACGACCAGCGCCAAGCCTTTTTAACGCAAATATTTAGCCACACCGATTTTAAAAAAATATGGGGCACGCTTAATTTTCACACCCTTACCCAAGCCGCCCAAGTTGACCGTAAGCGGGTTGTGGCCGCGCTTGACTACCTAGCCGAAAAAAACCTAATAACCCTTGAAACCAAACGTATTACCCAAGTTTACAAAGTGCATAGTGAGGTTATAAATAACCCTGAACTTGCAAAACAATTACACAGTTATTTTATCGAAAAAGAACAAGCCGAGATTAAACGTATAGCTGCATTGGTACGCTTTTTTGAGCTACAAAGTTGCTTAAGCTATAACTTGGCGCGTTATTTTGACGACCAAAATGCGCCAGCGCAATGCGGGCATTGTAGTGTATGCCGTGGTAATGCTGTAAAACTTGAATATTCAATAGAGCCTGCTCACATTGCCGATGACGTTGTTTATCAAAAAGTGGATGAGTTTTTAGCGCACATGACAACAAAAGGTATTCACAGTGTAGGTATTGAAACCCAGTGCCGCTTTTTAGCGGGCATGAGCGTGCCATTATTTGCACGTAATAAAGTACGCCAACTGAGTGGTTTTGCGCTTTGTGAGCAGATGCGTTACAGCGATATAAAAGCAAAACTACTAGCGCGTTAAATTAGTTACTGTATCCTAGTGGCTTATTAAAAAAAGTAAGTCACTATGCCTAATACTGTTATTCCAAGTAAAACTATTTCCTCTACACCTGAGCCCGTAACCTGCGCTAATTGCCAGGCATGTTGCTGCCAATTAGAAGTGCGCATAGTGACCGACACCGGCGTGCCTTTTCAGTACATTGATTACGACAAATGGGGCAGCGAAGTAATGAAACGCGCAGACGACGGCTGGTGCCAAGCACTCGACCGCAATACCCTAATGTGTACTATTTACGAAAACCGCCCACTTACGTGCCGCGAGTTTGAAATGGCCTCAAACGAGTGTATTACAGAGCGCGAAATAGCGGGTATTTAATAAAAACATATGCACTAAAAAAGGGGCTTAAAAGCCCCTTTGGTTTATCTGTGTTTTGTACTAATTAATCGTATTTAGCTTCTAACTCATTAGCTGTATGAAACTTCTCGTGGCTTTGTAATTGCTCATCGTACTTTACAAGGTGTTTAAAGTGGACAAGCTGGCCTGAGTTTTTAACTATTTCTACAATAAACGACATCATAATATCGGCACCGGTTAACGTGTCGCCGACTAAATAACGTTTACCTTGTAATCGGTCGTTAAAGTAGCTAATTACTTTCACGGTTTCTGCATCGGCGTAATTTTCTAAAAACTCTGTTTTAGCGCCATCTTTTAAAACAAACATTTTAAGTAGCAGCGGTAAAATAGCTGAGCTTTCGGCAAAGTGAAGCCATTGTTGATATTCAACATATTCGGCAGTGCCTGCTTTTGGCGCAAATTTACCGTTACCGTATTTAGTAATTAAATAATCGGTGATCGCGCCAGATTCGGTAACAATTAAGCCATCGTCTTCAATCACTGGTGACTTACCTAATTGGTGTACTTTTTTAAGTTCGTCAGGCGCTAAAAAGGTCTCTGTGTTGCGCTGGTAGGCAACAATTTCGTAATCAACATCCAGCTCTTCTAAAAGCCAAATAATACGTTTTGAGCGCGATTTATTTAAATGGTGTAGTTTAATCATGTCAGTCCTTGTTGGCGTTACTGCATGTGCAGTAACGCTTTGTAAAATTTAAAGTGGCTCGTTAATTTTAACAACGGTTTTACCAAAGTTTTTACCGTTTAGCATATCGTTGAATGCGCTAATGGTGTTTTCAATACCTTCTACCATGTGTTCGCGGTATTGTACTTTGCCATCTTGTAGCCATTTTTGCATGTCTTGTGCAAATTCGTCGTAGCGGTGGCCGTAGTCGTCAAAAATTATAAAGCCTTGCATTTTAATACGTTTAGTAAGCAACTGCCCCATTAGCATACCCATACGATCAGGACCATCTGGAAGGCTGGTAGAATTATATTGCGACACTAAACCACACAGTGGCACACGGGCTGCGGTATTAAGTAGAGGTAATACGGCATCAAACACTTTACCGCCCACATTTTCATAATAAACATCTATGCCGTTATCACAGGCTTTTTCTAGCTGCTCTGCAAAGTCATCGGCTTTGTGATCAATACAGGCATCGAAGCCCAGCTTTTCAACAGCATGTGTACATTTTTCGCTGCCACCAGCAACGCCTACCACTTTACAGCCTTTAATTTTGGCTATTTGGCCAACGGTTGCGCCAACCGGCCCTGTTGCTGCAGCTACTACAACGGTTTCGCCTTCTTTAGGTGCGCCAATATCAAGTAAGCCCATGTAGGCTGTAAAGCCTGGCATACCCATAATACCGAGTGCGTACGATGGGTTTTCTGGCTCTTTACCTAATTGCATAAGGCCTTCGCCGTCAGTAATGGCGTAATCTTGCCAACCGGTGTAAGCAAGTACCCATTCGCCTTCGCTGAATTTATCGTTTTTAGACTCTTCTACTTGGCATACGGTAGCGCCTACCATTACATCGCCCACATTCACCGGATCGGCGTACGACTTTGCATCGCTCATGCGGCCACGCATGTATGGGTCAAGTGATAGGTAAATAGTGCGCAGCAGCACCTCGCCATCTTTAAGCGCTGGTAAATCTACTGTTTTAAGTTCAAAGTTTTCATCGGTAGGGGCACCGTGCGGGCGTGATGCTAAAGTAAGTTGACGACTAGTTGCAGACATAAAAATCTCCTCTTAAGAGTGAATTTACTTAGCGAATGTTTACGCGTTTAAAACCAGGTTGAGCCTAAACAATAATGCGCGCTAAGTTTTACGAAAATAAAAATTTGTACCTTAATACACGAGCTTTGGGCGCGAGGCTGGTAATTCAAGCTTTGCAGAGTATTTATTCTAAACGGTTTATTTTAGCTTGCTAAAAATATGGCTATCGTAAAATACACCATGTTTATAAATGGCCTGTTTGAGAACGGCTTCAGCTTTAAAGCCGCATTTAGTGAGTGCCTTTATAGAGCCTGTATTGCCAGCAAATACAGCGCCAAAAATACGGTTTAGGTTTGAGCTTTTAAATGCGTCATCGCAAATTTGCGAAATAGCATGAGTCATTACTCCTTGCCCCCAAAAGTGGCTATTAAGCCAATAGCCTATTTCGCCACTGCGGCTATATTCAAATTCTCCCGGCGTTATACCAATACACCCCGCAAATTGCTCATCTACAACAATGGCCTTAACTATTCCACTTTTAGAGCCTTGGTTTATCCACCAGTCGGCGTCGGCTTGAGTATACGGAAATGGAATTTTAGACGATAAAAAGCGCGTAACCTGTTCATCGTTTAAGGTATTAATAATATGTGGCGCGTCTGTTGGTTTAAAGTCTCTTAGGGTGATCATTGTTTTAATTAAGTGTATGTTGCATACGGGTCAACTTAGCAAGCAATTAGAGATTGCACAATCACAAAGATTAACCGTTTACGCCTATAACTTTGTTTTAAAGTACTCTAATATAAGCAAAATATGATACCTGTTTAAGATACTTTTATGCACCCACACATAGCCGCCCTTTATAATAGTGCCCAAAAACCAAGCCGTTTAATTATAGGTTTAATGAGTGGTACCTCGTTAGATGGGCTAGATGTAGCACTGTGTAAGGTAACGGGCGCAGGTATAAATACGCAAATTGAAGTGCTTAACTTTACCACCGTTGACTATAACAACGAGTATAAAAGCAAAATAAAGCAGGTATTTGCCAAACGAGAGTGTGATTTAGAACTTGTTACTTTACTACACCCGTGGGTGGGTAAACTCCATGGCGATATGGTTAATCAGTGCTTACATACTTGGCAGGTAAATCCAGCAAGTATTGATGTAATAGCCAGTCATGGGCAAACAATTTACCACTGCCCACAGTCGCAGCATAATCATAAAAGCTTTACTAATGGCACATTACAAATTGGCGATAGCGACCAAATAGCCGTTACTACCGGTATTACAACGATTGGCGACTTTAGGCAAAAACACATAGCCGCAGGAGGGGAAGGTGCACCGCTTGCGGTATATGGCGATTACTTATTTTTTGCAAACCCCAATGAGAACCGCATTTTATTAAACATGGGTGGTATTGCTAATTTAACGTTTTTACCTAAAAGCGGTGATGCAAATAGCGTATTTAGTAGCGACATAGGCCCAGGTAACACCATTATGGATGCGTACGTACAGCAGAATTTTAAAGGCATGCACTTTGATGATGGCGCTAAAATAGCTAAAGCTGGCAAGGTTAATTCACTCTTATTAAATGCATTGTGTAGCAACACTTTTTTTGAGCTTGCGCTGCCTAAAACAACAGGGCCTGAAGTATTTAATTTAGCGTATTTGCATGGAGCTCAGCTGCAAACAAATACACAGCACTTAAGCCATGAAGATGTTATGGCAACTTTAAATATGTTTAGCGCAAGGGTAATTGCAAATGCGTTAAATGAATGCGGGCAAAGTGCTAAAGAGTGTGTGGTGTACGCAAGTGGTGGCGGTATTCATAACTCATTATTAATGGCGCACCTTAATGCGCTGTGCCCGACCATTAAAGCATTTAAAAATACCGACGATTTAGGCATAAACCCCGATGCCAAAGAAGCCGTACTATTTGCCATTTTAGCCAACGAATGCCTAGCAGGTGAGCAACAGCACCTAAATAATACTGCGCAGGGTATTGCTGGGGTCACTATGGGTAAAGTGAGTTTTGCTGATTAAGTTTTTATAAATTTGTATACCAACACATTAAAAAAACGAAAATAAACTTGAGCTCATATTACGAAAGTATTTTTTAACGCCGTGTGGCTTAGTTTGGCTTTTAAGGGCTTGCTGATTTTTATAACCAGCCTCAAACGCATTTACTTGCATATCAAACTGTAAACTATTTTTTAAAGTGGCATTTAAGCCATGCAGCATCAATTGCATTACTAAGCAGTGGCTTTGGGTAATTTTACTTAATGTTAAATACACATAACCACGCTCTAAGTCGGCGTTAGTGAGTACTTTTTCAGTAAAGTATTGTGCATCACGGGCACTGGGATACGTTGCGCTCAGCGAAATAATATCGTTTTCGTGGGCGTCGTCAGGCAATACGCATTGCAGCGTTATTTCATGCATAGCACTGGCTTGCAAGGTTAACTGCTCGTATTCCATTGTGTGGCCCATAGCCGCAGAGAGAGGATCTTCAAACGATTGTAACGCAAATGTGAGTTGCGTCATTGGTGTGCTCATTTACTTCAACTTCTAGATTATAAAAAATACAGTTCGAGTTTAAATTATCACCTATTTTGATTGCAGTTTTATGACAAGTTGCACTTAATCGGATAATCGCTGTATTTTGATCAAAAAAGATCGCTATATGTTCTTTCTCATTCAACTTTGGAATAGTTTGTCACACATCTAGAATAAAGAGCCTTATGTGGCAAGGCTTGTAGCGATGGTGTTGTTGTTCCTTATTTGAGTTTTTCTCATAGGCTTCTCTTCATAGGGAATAGAATTTGGTTTTTAGGCTTTACCTAATCAAAGCATTAAATAGAGATTCCAAATTAAAATTTCATACTTATCTTTTTTGATTTAATACGGTATGGATAGCGTTTATTGTTTAAACTCGTACTAAAAGAATGTTCTGAAAGCTAAGCTATCTGATGTTAAAAATGTAGTAAGGCGTTTATCAGTGATAACCGCTCATTGAGATTGGCTAAATATCGTCGTTAATTGATTGGTTAAACTGCACTTTGCGCATATATTCATGAAAATGAGCGCTGCGCGCAAATTGGATTATTTAAGTTTACCTAAAAACTTTAGAAAACTTAGTGATAGTAATACCTTAGGTAATTTGTTAAAACTATATAAAGTAGATAAATGAGCGCTAAGTCGGTAGAAATATGCGCGACGAGCGCACTATTAAATTGTTATGTGTTTCTCATATTAAGGATAAATATGTCTAATGTAATGGATACAATTAATCATCAAGATAAAAAGCGTGACTTCAAAATGGTCATGGTTTTAGCATTCGTATTAGTGGCTATTTCTTTTTTTGCAATTGGCTTTATTTATGCAAATGCCCCACAGTTAAATATCTTAGCTACATTACTTGTCATATTTGGTGGTATAAATTCATTTCTAATTTATTATTTGATTAAAAAATTAGAATGCGTAACAACCACATAACAAGCAATTAAACAGGGACAAATAACGCTTGGCTTTGTTCCTTTGTCACAAATTATAGCCAAGCAACAATTTGCCCGTTAATGTGGGCGTTATGTGTATCTCAGGTGTATTTAAAAATGGATGAATGGCTACAAGAAACAGAAGAATCTCTTTTATCTGCAATTACAGCCGTAAGTAGTGGTGAGATCCCTAAAGAAAATATGTATAAATTAGCTCCACTATTTTTTGCAGAAAGGCAAAATATAAAAAGAGTCAGTTTACTTGAGGAAATGTCTGAAGCTAATGAACAACAAGTTCAAACAGATTGCTCTTTCGATCCTAATTCTATTAAACAATATAAATTTAATTATGTTTCTTCTTATCTATTTTGTTTTGTTGTTGCAGGTAAGATTGACGAATTTAAATACGATGAAATAATGGAACACGTCAATCAAAAAATAGATTTGTTTTAAATACACATAACAAGCTGTTCAAGCGGGACTTTTTACAGTTTGCCGAGTTTCGCTTCGCTACACAATTATGGCAAACTAATAAAAAGCCCCTTAACGAGGGCGTTAGCAGTACAAGGATGCATATGAGCACTATCGATTATTCTAAATACTCTATAAATGAGTTATTTGAAGTTAAAGATAAAATTTCACCTGAATCTAGTAATTATGATTCATTCCTGACAGAGCTCGAAATTAGAAAAGACGAAATAGCTATAGTAATGGCTAACTCCCAAACTGAAGCTTTTTCGTTAGCTGAAAATAGAGTTAAGATCATCGGTTATTTCCAACTTACAGCAGCCGTATTTATTATATTGTATTATTTGAGCTCTATTGCCGATGGTTCAGTTTCAATACTTAGTACGGTGATTACGCTTCCACTTATAGTACTTAATATTTTAGCTGGCTATACTGCATTAAAAGAAAACCATAAATACTACTGGCTTTCTATCTTAAATCAGTCACTTCAAATCCCTAGCATTGCTATCGGTAGTATTTCAACTACTTATTCTGGGTTAGGTGGTGCTTATGTTTACCTGAGTTGGGGGACTGAGTTTTCATTTGGGGCAACAGCATCATTTTTGCCTGGCTTCTCTTTTAATCAATTTACTTCAAGTTTACCTATGCAGTCGTTCTCAATTGATATTATTGCAATAATATTCATTGGTGCTCTTCTAACTGTAAGCAAGGTTAAAAGTACTGCTAACAAGCCAATTAATCAGGACAAATAACAGTTGGTTTTTGCTCCTACGTCGCTTATTTTAACCAACTGATATTCGCCCATTATTGGGGCGTTATACGCAAACTAGGAATCTGTGAATATGTCGGATGTAATGGAAAAAGTAGAAGATGACATTAACAAACATGGTTGGCATGTTCTTTCTGTTTTTAGCAAGGATGCTCCGAGCTTTTCATATTCAATAGGTTTTACTGAAACGCTTGATCATCCTGAAATCATCATGTCTGGGTTGGATACCTCATTGATGCACTCACTAATCAACGATATTGGACAGTTAATCAAGAACGGTCAACGATTTACCAATAACCAATTAAGTGAAGAAGTTATAAAAGGCTATCCGGTCAAATTTAGTAAAATTAGCGAACTCAACAAAGAGGAATACTTAAGGGCGGCTGTTAGTATTTATAGCATTGAAAAGTTTGACGCTTTTCAATGTATTTGGCCTGATAAAGAAGGTAAATTTCAAGAAGAAAGTAACACCGCTCAAGAGGTCTTATCGTGATTGCGTATAACAAAAAAATTAAGTCACTCACTTCGTTCGCTGGGACGCATACACGTGGGCTGCTTCGCATTATAGCCCACGCGTATGCGCCCCTTATTTAAAAGTTAGGTTCCTATGAGATTACTCACGATTCTTGCTGTTGGATTTTTAGTGCTGGGGTGTTCTGACGAGTATAATCCTTTCAAAAACAGGGTAGAAAAAAGAGCAGAAGGCTTTTTGTCGAAACATCATAGTAGCTTAGAGCATTTGATTAAGTTGGCTGAGAAAGAAAAATTTGAGCTTGTTCAGTGGATAGATGAAGATGATGGTAAAAACCTGCCGGTAAATGTCGTTTCAATAAAAGGGACTAAAAAGAAAGTAGAAGTTTCTGATGGCCGACTTGATGAATTCATTTCATTCGCTAAAAGTAAAGGAATCAAATTAATTTGGTTTCAGTACTTTGATGGTGTTTGGTTTGTCATGAAGGCATTTTCTTATGAAGACAGCGGAAAGCGTCGAGAAGGCTATTTTTCTTTTGGTAATCCATCAAAAACAAGAATTTGCCATTTCGGCGAAGAAAATATGGGGTTCGCTATGCTTAACGAAAGCGAAAAGAATTGGTTTATGATCAAATGTAACATCCCTAAAACCGGAACCTAACAAGTTGCCAAAGTTCGCCGCAAAAAGCGCGGCTGGGACAAATACTCACTGGGCTTCGCCCAACAACGTTCGCATTTGCCCCTTGGCAAAGCGTTAGCTGCTTTGAGGTCAATCATTAGTAAGGTGTCATAGTGAGAATTTTAGTAACAGGCTCTGGCGGTAGAGTCGGGCGTGCAATCTATATTAAATTAATGCGCACCCATGACGTGGTCGGCATTGATAAAACGCCTTGCTCAACAGCCGATTACATTGGTGATATTCTTGATAGTGATCTGATTGATCGGGCTCTTAAAAATGTTGATGTCATCATTCATACAGCGGCTCTTCACGCTCCACATGTTGGTTTAGTACCTGATTCAGAGTTTCAGTCTATCAACGTAGACGCGACCGAGAAACTCGCTCTGGCTGGATTAAAAGCAGGTATTAAGCACTTTATTTTTACCAGCACTACTGCATTGTACGGCTATGCTTCAACACCTAAAGGTATTGCAGGTTGGATAAATGAAGACGTTACTCCTCAACCCAAGTCGATTTATCATAAAAGTAAAATTGCGGCTGAAGCTAGGCTAGAAGAAATTTCAAAGTTGTTTCAGCTTCCAGTTACTGTGCTGCAAATGTCGTGATGTTTTCCTGAACCTGCGGATTTAATGGCAGTATTTCGCCTTACTCGTGGCATAGATGCTCGTGATGTAGCAAACGCTCATTTATGTTCTGTGGAAAAACGCTTAAGTGGTTTTAATCGTTTTATAATCTCAGGCGCTACACCTTTTCAACTTTCTGATTGTGAAGCTCTATATACTGATGCAGCATCTGTCATCGAGCGTCAATGTCCTGACATCGCGCTAGCATTTAAACAAAGAGATTGGCAACTACCTCAAAGCTTAGATCGCGTATATGATTCATCATCTGCATGTGACAAATTAGGGTGGTCACCTATACATGGTTTTAAAAGCGTTTTGGAAATGCTAGATACTGAAATACCTGAAGTATTGCCAATTTTGAAACGCAGCTAACAAAGCAATTAAGAGTGATTCGGCGTGGGCAGCGTTTTTACTATGCATTGCTTTTAACATTAGGCAAAGCGAGTTCGCCCTCAGTACACTCTTTTTTAAAAGTTTCATACTTTGTGCCTAAACTCGTTTGCAAGTTTAGTTTTTCGATAGCTGCCTGTATTAGCCCTTGTCCATCTTTTGTTCACTAAATGCTGGTGTTCATTTTTATTGAACGATATTAATTAGTGAACAGGTAAACTTAAATCCCTTACTGTAATTAGTGGAATAAGTACAAGCCTGATAAGTAACCTTTAGAGAGTTTATAACAGCTCTATTAAAATAAGCCCCTGTGTTAAACGTTACGTTTAACACAGGGCTTTATAGTTTTAGGCTAACCGGCTTAACATGCAAAGCGCATTAAAACGAATACTGCAGCCTTAATGAGATTGCATTGCCCGATGTGATAGTACCGCCTGCTTCAAAGTAGTCGGCTTTAATGTAGTCGGCCATAAACTTTATGTTTTTGTTTACGGTGTAGTTAACGCCGAGGGCGTAGGTTTTTGCGTCTTGGTTTTCTTGCTTGAGCTTAAGTAGGCTGTAGCGGCCTGTAACTTCCCAGCCTGGCTCTGAGCTTGCGCCTAGTTTTGCGTTTTTATACTTACGGTATCCGCCTGATAGTTGATAACCAAATTGCAAATAGCCGCCTTCGTAATCATTGGTTGTATTTTCAATACTGGTTACTTGTGCTTGTTGCCACTCGGCCATCATGGTCAATCTGTCTTTAATCCATAACAGCTCTATACCTTGCTGCGAGAGGTTATCGGCATTAATTTTATCGCCTTCTATTAATGAGTCGGCGGTATAAACTTCAAGAGGTTCATTCACTCTAAATTCGTTACCGTCGTACTGCCTCTCACTAAATGCGACGCCTAGGTGTAAAAGGTTGGTGTTTTGCTGCCATGGCACCCAGGCTACGCGCCCTGTAATAGCAGACGTTGCTTCGTCTTCATCGGGCTCGTAATAACCTAACTGCCAATTTACTGAGGCTATGTCGCCGGAAAGGCTAATACCTAAGCTGCGCCCTGGTGAAAACGCTTCGCTTATCATGCTTCGCTCAAGCATTAATAAATTACGAGAGCTAGTTAGTTTTTCTAGGCCAAAACTTTCTTTTTGCTGGCCTATGGTTAAATCAGCATATTTCCAGCCTGAGTATTCTAGGTAGGCGTCTTTTATTTCGGTTTCGCCATCGGCAAAGCCAAGCTGAAATTTACTTTTCCAGTCTTTACTTATATCTGATTTAAAACTTAGGCGTGCGCGGCGTATTTCTGAGGTACTTTCTGAGCTTTTGCTGTCGTATTGCCCCTCTAACAATGAGGTATCAAACTTGTTGTAGTCGAGCATGATATAGCCGCTTAGGTCTATATCGTCGTTAATTTTGGCAAAGCTTGCGTTACTAACAAGGCAAAGCGCTGAAAGTGCCGCATAAGTCATCGTTTGTTTAGAGGTCATGTTAGGCTGCCTTTGTTTGTTTTTCGGCTAAGTAACTTACTTTTAGTTGCGCTACGTCTCTTAAAAAGTCGATGTGTTCTATATCTACAGCAACGACGTTTAGGCCTGTGCGCTGTTTTAAATCATTGATGAGAATGGCTTGGTTTTGTGGGGTTATGTTTTCTATGCGCTCGTAGCAAACGCTTTGTACTTCGTAGCGTTTTACAAATACGCTTGAGTCAATCAAAAAGGCAATTAAGCAAATAATGCCATTAAGAATACTTAGCTCAATTAGGCTCATTTGCCCTACAGAGGTCAGTAAAGCAATGGCAGTAACAAGGAATAAGTAGGTCATTTCTTTAATCGAAATAGACTCAGTGCGGTACCTTAGCATGGTAAATACGGCAAATAGGCCGAATGCAAATTCCATCGACATATCAACGCCGTGCAGCAAAAAGGTAATAATAAAAACGCCTACGCCAAATAAAATAAACGAGCCTGCTACCACTGCATTTTTACTTACGCGAAAATAACAGCCATAGCAAAGTACAGCCAGCGATAGGATGTTTACTAAAAAGCGGGAAAGAAAAATAAGATCTAATTTGGTCATTTTAATTATTCTCTAAAGGTAAAAGCGGGTTAGTGCGGTTAAGGTGTTTTAAACGGGCTAAAACAGGTTTAAAGCGGTTTACTTTTAAACGCTCGGGGTAGAGCAAAGCACAGCCAATACAGTATTTACTAAACGAGGCTGGGAATATGTGGTGTTTGCTCATAAGTTTATAAAATGGCGAGCGTTTTGTTTTTTTACTTTGTTTAAGCTCGGCAATAAAAAACCCTGGTAGAGTTATTTTGTTATCGCCTTTTGGGGTGTTGTACCACAGGTTAAAATCAAGCGTTAAACGCTCGGCTTTTTCTTCGTTAGCTAGCGCTATACGTTTATAGCCGCTTTGCTGGGTTACGTTTAAATGTGCAAAGCTGTTTTTCATTTGCTCTTTCATAAACGCAGTACAATGGGCTTGCTCGTTGTTTTTTTCGAGCTTTATACGTGTTTTAACAGTGCGGCTTTGGTTGTTTTTTAGTTTTACTTCTAGGTATTCGGTGGCTGTATCAACGTAGCGCCTTTGGCGTACTTTGTAGCGATTAAGCTTACCGTTATGATGGGCTTTATATAAATCGAGTTCGGGCGTATCAAAGTATTGATTATAGTAAGAGAATAAACGCTTGCCTTGTATATCAAGTACCCGGTACTGGCCTTGTATATGAGTAAGTAGCTCAGGTAAAAACGATAGTGGCAGCATAAACTTGCTGTCTACACGGTTCATTAAATTAGCGTTATTAAGATCGTTTAATCCGTAACCTTCAAATGGGGCGAGCAACTCGTTAATTAAGCTTGTTAATGAGCCTCGCGCATCTGGCTTTTCAGGCTGAGCCTGCTTATTTTTAGTGTTTATTGCAGTAATTGCTACTGGTGAGATTGAAGTATCCTTTTCAAAAAGTTCATCCTTAAAACGTGCTTGAATTGTCATAATTTTCTCAGATTATTAAATTGCAAAGTTATAGAGTGCAGTGCCAGCGTGCTGACACCGCATCAAGGATGGGTTGTTTATCTAGCGCAAAATCCGCTGCCATCGCCCGCTGATGGCAATGTGCCATCTAGCTGCGCGGCCATATTTGCTACGCGGTACTCCATAAACGAGGTTAAGCCGTAAAACTGCCCCGTTGTAGAGGTTAGGTTTTGCTCAAAGTAGGTTGAGCCATAAAAGCTAGTTGGGTCGTTTTGTACGTGCTCACGAATTAAATCGGCTATTTCATTTACGCGTGCGTTAAATGTGTCGCTTGAAAGTGAGCCATTAATAAGCTGCGTTAAGTAACTGTGGTACGTATTGAGGTGGCTTTGCTCGGCAAATACATTAGCAATTAATGGGCGCTCGCTTAATGCGCCGCTTACAGGCTCATCAATGTAGAGATCTCTTACATCTACGCCATTACAATCCATGTTAAATGTGCCGAATGACTCGTTAAAATCCCACGGCAAAATGCTAAATACGCCATCGTCATCGTAAATATAATAGTTATGTGCAAGCGGCCCGTGGTAGCTATCTAAATTAGACAGTGAAGTGCTTACCGACATATAACGCAGCAGCGTGTCTATATCTATGGCGCTGGTTTCGCCTTTATCGAGCGATTCAACAAAGTTAATAAATGCGCCGTTATCTGTGGTGTCTTCGTTGGTTTGCAGGTTTATATCGGTGTAGCTTTGTATGTCGTCACCTAGCCATAGTAAATCGCTGCCTGTGCCATCTGGCTTGTATAAATCGCCGTTACTGTTGGCAAAGTGTTTTTCTACAAATTCGCCATCTACGGCTTCTACCATTAAGTACAAACCAAATAGTTCGCCGTTTACATAAAAGTTAACGTAAGCATGCTCAGGCGTTGGCACGCCCATTTCATCCATTAGCTCGTAGGCGATTACTTCACGCATGTACGACGGGTCGTTAAACGAGTTTTGTAGTGTGAATTTTTTTAGCCCAAAAAACTTTTGCCCCGACACATATTCGTTAATATCAACCTTAAAGCTGTAACGGTCGCTGCTAGAGTTGGCAACGCTGCTTAAACTTGAGCCGCCTTTAGTGCGAATAGCCACGCTATCGAGTGTTACCCCGTTAAAGGTAATAGCGGTTTCGTGGTACTGCTCATCAAGTGGGTTATCTAGAATGTCTTGCCAGTTTTCGTCGCTAATTGTAATAGAAAGCGTATTAACCGCTGTAGGTGTAAAGGCGGTTGCAACTGTATTTTCACTACTTAGGGTAGGTGTTAAAAATGCATGGGTAAAATCGGTACTGCTACTTAGGCCGTAACTAAAGCCTGTGGCTACATCACTTTCATCCCAGTCAATGTAGTCAATTACTTCATCGTTGAGTATTAAGCTTAGCTCGTCTTCTTTGCCTAGTTTAAAAGGTACGTAGTAAGTGCCTGGGTCTTCATCGGTGGCATAAATAGTAATGTATTCACCTGCGTATAAATCTATGTCGGGAAGGGTTACGGGGTCTATGTCGTCGCTTTCATCAATAACGTGGTAGTTGGCTAAGTTAATTGTATTTTCGCTGTTGTTGTATAGCTCAAACCAGTCGTTGCCATCGTCTGCGGCGCTTGCCACCACTTCGTTAATAACGAGTGGCCCGTGGGTTGCTTGGCTGTTTGAGCTAAGCTCTGTTGGAGTGAGTACTGTAGTTGCATCGCTGCCATCTGGGTAGCGGCCATAGCTGTAACCACTTAGCGCTTGGCCTTTATTCCACGATAACTGCTCTATAATTACATTGTTACTGTAAAGGCTTACGGTATCGCTTGCGCCTAATTTAAACGCTACGCTTGGCAGGTCGCCTAAATCATCGGTGCTTGCGTAAATACGGTAAAACTCACCCGGCGATAACGTAATATCAGGTAGAGCAAATTGCTCGTTATTGTCATCACTTAGTGTGTAGTCGGCTAAATAAACATCGCTACTGCTTGTTACATAAAGCTCTATCCAGTCCTCGCCGCCGCTGCTGTCTTTTGCTACTACTTCGTTTATACGAAGTGGTGCATCTTCAGCAATTAAGGTTGTTACAAGTGTAGAGGTATCGGCTGTTTGGTTAGCTGCGCCCTCTGTGGGCGTTAGGGTTTGCGCGGTGCCTGTACCATCGGAGTATAAGCCGTAACTAAAACCTTCAGCGGCTTCGCCTTCTTCCCAATCAAGTACAGAGATAGCAGTGCCGTCCTCGTATAACGTAACCGCATCGTCGCTCCCTAGTTTAAAGGTAACGTAATAACCGTTATCGGGCGGTGTATCGGTTTCATCAATGGCTTGAATAACAATAAACTCACCTTGGGAAAGCGCTACTGCGGGTAAAGCTTGAGGCTCTCTGTCGGCGTTATCATCAACAAGTGAAAATACCGATAGGTCGGCTATATCTTCAGTGGCGTATAGCTCAATCCAGTCGTAGGTGGTATCGCTTGGGCTTGCGACAATTTCGTTAATAACTAAGCCCGTTGAGGTGGTTGTTGATGATGAGTCAGTTTGCTCTGTGCTGCTATCGGTTGTTTGCTCAGTACCGCCACAGCCATATAAAAATGTAGTAGAGGCGATAACTGAATAAAATATAAAAGGTTTTATATTCATGTATGCACGCTTATTATTTTATTAAAGTGGGCAAACTATAAAAATAGAAGGTGCAAACAATGTGTAAACATTCAGTAATATTCAGTATAGTGAGCTTAATTACTCACTTTAAAAGTTACTTTAACCTTATGTTTAAACAATTAATTTTATTGTGCGCGTTAAGCATGCCGCTTGTAAGTAATGCCGCTACTGCGCCATTTTCGGGCGATATTACAACTGATGTACTATTAAGCGATTACGATAAGTTTAATAAGCAGTACAACGCATTTACGCCAACCGAGCAAGATATAGCCTTAATGCAAAAGCTAGAAGGCAAGGCATTAGTTGTATTATTTGGCACTTGGTGTCACGACAGCCAACGCGAAGTACCAAAGCTTATTAAGTTACTTGATGCGTCTAAGGTAAAACTTGCAAGCGTTAAATATGTGGCCGTGGGTTACAACAAGCAAGACGACGCCGGAATAGCACTAGCGCACGGCTTGCAATACACGCCAACGTTTATAGTAAAAGACGATGGTAAAGAGTTAGTACGCGTAATTGAAAAACCAACGGGTACATTGGCGCAAGACTTAACTCAGGGGTTGTGAGTAGAGCTTGGGGCTATGAGAGTTTACCAATTTAGCTAATAGACTTATAAGTTAGCTGGTGGGCCGCTATGAATAGTCTCTTAATACTTTAGTTTGAAGTCAGATTTGACTCCTTTAGCTAAGTCCTTTCTCGATGGGCTATAGCTTAAGATGAAAAAGATCTTATAAAAAAGCTAAAAGTGAACAATATTACAATAGCAAAAATAAACCCTAGAATTGATGGAGATAGCTTTTTTATAAAAGGGGTAACTGTTGGTTTATGTGTATCTAAATATGATTCATGAGCTTGAGTTTCAATTGCAGCAGAAACTTTATGGAGGTTTTCAATTATTGAACTATTAAATTTTACAAAGTTATTATTATAGTCTTCCTTTGCAGGAGCATAGGTTAATAGAAATTTTAAATTTAAAAAATCATCTTCTTTAAAAAAATTAGAAATTCCATAACGTAATAGAACTGATTGGTAGTTAAGCAATCGTTCTACAGCAATTACATTTTGTTTTGCTGTATAATTAACAAGCGAAGAACTCCCGAAATTTGCCGTATTTGTGATAAATTTAATTCTTTCATCAACGATAGATGATAACTTTTCTAAAAAAGTTAAAAAGATAGCTCTCCCTTCTGAGCGTGTAGCAATATACTTAGAGCCATTATAGACTACATACCAGCCTAACATGACTAAAAGAATGCTGGACCCTATGGAGACAAATATACCATAGTCTTTTAAAAAGCCTTTTATTTCCATTTTAGAACCGAGTTTATAACACTATTATCTTTATCTTTAGTCGCATCAATATAAGACTCTATTTCTTTTATCCATTTTGTATTTGTAGACTTAAATTTCAACCTAGTTTTAATTTCGGCATAAGAAAAATTTTCTTTTCTAATAAGATTTGCAAAAGCTTCAACGATGAATGAGCTGCCGTAGCCATCGTTAATACCATCTAAATCTACAAGAACGTCATCACCACCTCTTAATGCCGGTAGTATATATTTTTTTCGAAATTCTTCTCCATTCCCCTCACCATCGGTTTCATAACGACCGAATGGTTCTAATGTATAATCTCTAACCTTTATGAGTATTTGTGACATAATTACTCCAGACATTAGTAATATAACCTCCATTCGATTATAGAGCCAAATAAGCTATAATCCATCTCTTTTAAAGTGAGCGGTAGGGTGTTTTTTTGTTTTTCCAAGAAAAAATGCCCTTTTCCTGATAATAATAGCAGGCTATCTTTTTGGCCTTGTTTGGCAAGTTCAACAGGTCTTTGTATGTTTACTGAACCTTCACCTCGTCCATCCTCTAAAGTAGATGTGACACCTGCTAACATAGCATGCTCTATGCAGAAACAATCTCTTTTATTGTTAAAGTCAGGGAAAGTTTGCTTAATTGTTTGTGGTATACCTCGTCCTCTATCCGCAATTAACGCTGTAATATATTTCCCTTTATCATCTTCGCCTTGATCAAAATAACTAAACCAAGTTACGTCCACAAGGTTAGTAGGTCCGTTATAGGCATGATGATTAATGTTTAAAAATGTTTCTTTTAAAGCAGTCCCCAAGTTCTGAGGTAATGTGCTTAATCCAGTTAATTTTCTGATTTTACCTAAAAATCCTGAGATGTTTTTGTTGTTTCCGCAAAGAAAATTAGAGTTTTTATCGCACCACATTCTCTCTATTTTTTTAGTTCCTCCTTGTTTGAGTGCTGTCTGTAATCCTGTACATTCAAATTGGCTTTGTACATCTGTATTTTTTGGAAGAATTACGCTATAAAAATTATTTGAAATATATAACTGTTTACTAATTACATTTGCAAATAAGTAAAGGACAGCAGCTGCCGTTACCTTTTTGACATCCGAAAGATCTAACTTGACATAATTATCATTAGGTAATCTATCTAGTTGAGATAGGAATGCGTACGTTTCTAATGTTGCTTTTTCATCTATGTCGTATAAGCACAGCTTTTTTGGTGCCTTGATTGTAACCCATTCCATGGCTTCTCCTGATATAAACATAATTAATATAATTGATTAGGGTAAGCAAAGCTAGCTATAAAGACATCAGTCAGTATTCAAAAGGCAGCTTTAGCTCCATGAATTCTAATTGTTTTGTTAGTTTTTAACTTTTAAGAACCCAATGGGTCAAGAATCCAAAGAGGTTAAACCTTGGTTTCATTCGTTTTAAATCAATAGCGTACGCAATTGGCTTATACGCAGCATAAATATAACGGTTAGATTTACGTTCTATTCACTAAACAAGCTTTTTTCGAATGCTTGCGCAGCATGCGAAGACGGTCTGTCTTTATAATGCAGTTGATAAAGAGGGCGAGAGAGTTGCTCGTTATTTTTTTGGCTCAGGCGCGTTAATTTACCTAACTGCACTAAATCTTCTGTGACTACGTTTGGCAATAAAGCGACCCCCATACCTTGAGCAACAGCTCTTGCTATTGCTTCGTTGCTGCCTAATTGCATACTTTGCTCTGCTTGTACGCCATGCTCTGCTAATAACTTTACCGACATTTCTAACGTGCCAGAGCCTGGCTCGCGTAATAACCAAAACTGCTCGTTTAACCATGCTTTTAAGTCTTTAGTGGGCTTAAAGTTGCTCGGTATAACCACACTCATTAAATCATTTTGCCAGTGCTTACTAATAATGTGCGGCTCGGTAGGTGTGCCTTCAACCAGTGCTAAATCGATAGTGCATTCTAGCAATGCGTGCTCAATTTGCGCGGTATTAGCCACTTGTACTTCTACTTTTATATGCGGGTACTGCGCACAAAATTTGGCTAAATAAGGCGGTAGCCAATAGCTGGCAATGGTGGTGCTGGTGCCTATAACTAATGTACCGCGCTTAAGCCCTGTGCGCGATTTTATATCGTCAATGGCGGCTTTTTCGATAGCAAAAATACTGCGGGCGTGATCATACAAAGCTTGGCCGCCCTCGCTTAAGGTGAGCTTTTTACCCTTAGATGCACGTTCAATAAGTTGCATATTTAACTGATGCTCTAGCTCTTTTAGCGCTTTAGAAACAGCGGGCTGGCTTATAAAAAGCGCTTCGGCTGCGCCTGAAAAGCTACCCAATTTAACCACTGTATAAAACACCCTAAGCGCATGTAAGTTCATTGTATAACCTTAAATTGCATAACTCTAAATTGTATAACTTTAGGTTATCAAATCATGATTTTAATATATTGGAGTTATATTTTGAGCTTTCTTACAATTAAGTCAACACATCAACTTGGTTTAAGTGAGGGAATATTATGCTTAGCGCTATTAAAAATAGTTTTCAGCCTATAGGTATTAATACTAAGCAATACGGCGATACGCGCTGGTGGTTAGGTATGCTGCTGGTGGTTGTGTTAGCGGGGGCATCTGTTGCATTAAGTAAGTTACCTATAATGCAAAGTGCGCAATTTAGCTCCTTAACAATTGGTATTGTGCTTGGCATTATTGTAGGCAACAGCGTGTTTGCGCGCATTGCTACGCGTACAGATGTAGGCGTTGATTACGCTAAAAGTATATTACTTAAAGCGGGCGTTATTTTATTTGGGTTTAGAATTACTTTTGCGCAAGTAGCGGGTGTAGGCTGGCATGGCCTATTAACCGATGTGGTAATGCTGCTTGGTACGTTTATATTAGCAGTACAGCTAGGTAAGCGCGTTTTTAAGCTTGATGAACAAACAACCATACTAATAGGTGCGGGTAGCTCTATTTGTGGCGCCGCAGCGGTAATGGCAACTGAGCCAGTTATAAAAGCACAAGCGCATAAAGTATCGGTAGCGGTGGCAACGGTTGTGGTGTTTGGCACGTTAAGTATGTTTGCCTACCCAATTATGTTTGAATATATGGGTGTGAGTGAGCATGCGTACGGTATTTTTGTTGGTTCAACTATTCATGAAGTTGCTCAAGTGGTAGCAGCAGGGACTGCGGTAAGTGCCAATGCGGCTGACACCGCCGTGATAGAAAAAATGCTACGCGTAATGATGCTTGCGCCATTTTTAGTAGGCTTATCGTTTTGGCAAAGTAAAAAGCATGCAAACATAAACGCACAGGGCGGCGAGCAAAAAGCGGGTATTACAATCCCTTGGTTTGCAGTGTTATTTATAGTGGCAAGTGGCGTGCATTCGTTATCGGTTATTCCGCAAGGTACTACAAGCGCCATTATATGGTTTGACAATATACTACTTACCATTGCCATGGTCGCACTTGGGTTGCGTACACATGTTGGCGCTATTCGCCAAGCGGGTATAAAACCACTGTTATTAGCAGGTTGTTTATTTTTGTTTTTAACCTTAGCTGGCTTTGCCATTAATATAGGCATTGCGCAGCTGTTTTAAATATAACCTGGTGGAGGTAGATTGGCTTAAATAGGCCAATCTACTTCGTTTAAGTGATCGAGCTGCTGTGTTTTATTACTGTGCCCGTGCCATTTATTGGTATAAATACCATTTGGATCAAACTGCGCCGTTTGCTTTTGTATATTAAAGTGGCGGCCGCCACGTGGGTCAACCCCCACACCGGCTATGTATTGCCAGTTGCCCCAGTTTGCTGCTACATCGTAATCAATCAATTGTTGTTCAAAGTAGGCTGCGCCGTATCGCCAATCAAGGGCAAGCTCGTTTACTAAACAGCTTGCTGCAATTTGTCGTGCTCGGTTTGAAATGTAACCCGTAGTGTTTAGTTCTTCCATAATGGCATTTACAAGCGGGTAAGGCGTTGTACCGTTACACCAAGCAGCAAAGCGAGTAGTAAGCGGTTTAGTTTGTTTTTGCCCTTTAAAGCTAAACAGGCTGTTACCTGCTTTAAGTGCGTGCCATTTAAAATACTCTCGCCATAGCAGTTCAAATTTAATCCAATAAGTAGACTCGTTTGCCGTATTGCATTGCTCGTAATTTTCTACGGCTTTGTAAACTTGTTTTGCACTTATACAGCCAAAGGCAAGCCAAGTACTAAATTTGGTGGTGTTGTTAAAGCCATCAAGTTCGTTGCGAGTCGTTTTATAAGTACTTGGCATTGCGCCTGCAAAGTATTGCTTTAAATGAGCTTGCGCACTGTTAAACCCGCCATGCATTACGCCTTTATTTGTTATACGTTCTATAGGTTTTTTTGCGCATAAAGTTATTGGCTTAGGGAGCAAACCGTTTGGCAAAGTTGTTGGTGTAATAGGGCTATTAGCGGCCTCTACCTTTTTACGAAACGGGGTAAAGTGTTTGGGTAATTCGCTTAAATCAAAGGGGAGGTCACTTTGCTTAAAGAGCGTGTCTTGCTGCGTTCCTGTAAATTGTGTATTGAGGCAATGTGCTTTGAGTAAGCTTATTTGGCGTTGCTCGTACACGCCAAATTGTTCGCTGTATACAATTTCATCAATATTTTGCTCATTAATACGCGCTTTTAAGAGCGATACGGGTTCGCCCTCAAGCACATGCAGGGTTTGCCCGCGCTCAATAAGTGCTTGTTGTAGTTCGTACAAGCTTTGCATTAAAAATTGCTGTTTGTGTATGCCGTAAGGTTTTTGTTGATAGTTATTATTTTTAAACCAGTGCGGGTTAATAACAAATACAATATCAAGCGCGCATTGCTGCAACATAAGGTCACTAAAAATTGGGTTGTCGGTTAGGCGTAAATCGTTTTGTAGCCAATATAAAATGCGTTTGCTCATACTCATGCTCTGGTTTTTGTAATCATTAAGTTTACGAAGCAAAAGCGGGTAGGGATTAGTTTTGAGGTGTTTAATGCGGTTTTGAAAAGGGCGATAAACTTACCGCCCTTTAGTGTTTAAAAGTCGTGTTTAAAAGTATTGTTTTAACTTACTGGTTTTTGCTCTGCTATCCAATCGTTTATAACGTCCTCAAGCACTGCCATAGGCAATGAGCCTTGGCCAATTACAGTGTCGTGAAAGCTGCGTATATCAAATTGAGCACCAAGCTCTTTTTCGGCTTTTGTGCGAAGCTCTCGTATTTTTATTTCGCCCATTTTGTAAGAGAGCGCTTGGCCTGGCCATGAAATATAACGATCTATCTGATCTTCCACCGCACTTTGTGGTAAAGCAGTGTGACTGGCTAAGTAATCAATTGCTTTTTGGCGGCTCCAGCCAAAGGCATGAATACCGGTATCAACAACAAGCCTCACTGCACGCCACATTTCGTAGCCTAAACGACCAAAGTCGCTGTACGGGCTTTGATAAAAGCCGGCCTCTTTACCTAAGCGTTCTGTGTATAGTGCCCAACCTTCGCCAAATGCAGAGTGGCTAAGTGTGCGTCTAAATTCGGGGACATTTAGCTCCATAGCAATGGCGTTTTGTAAATGGTGCCCGGGTATGGCTTCGTGCAGACTGAGAGCTTCTAAATTATATAAAGGCTGCAGTTTAGGTGTTGAGGCTAAAAAATAAGTGCCAGGAGAGCGGTTATCTGGCGGTGGCATATAAAACGCCCCACGACTTGCTGAGCCCTTAATAGTAAAGGTGTTACGCGGTAAGTGGCCAAAGTAAGTGGGCAATTTACCATACATTTTTTGCGTGATGAACGCGGTTTTTTCTAGCAAGTCTTGCGCATCTTTTGCGTAAAATTGCTCATCGGTTGCTAAAAATTCTAAAAACTCACTATAGGTGCCATCAAAGCCTACTTCATCAATAATATTTTGCATTTGCGCCTTAATACGCGCGACTTCTTTAAGGCCTAGTTGGTGTATTTGTTTAGGTGTGGCGTTTGTTGTGGTGTAGTAATTAACCGTGTATTTGTAGTAATCAAGCCCGCCTTTAACGCTTGCTATGCCCGGCTGGGCTCTACAATGTGACATATAGTCGTTTATAAAAAAGTCGTAAAAATGCTGATAGGCAGGAATTACTTTATTTTTAATTACGGCTTGAGCTTTTTGTTTTAAGTTTGATTTTTGCGCTGTACTAAAGGTATTAGGTATACGCGTAAAGGGCTCGTAAAGGGCGCTATTTTCGGGGTTGTTAACTATGTGCGCGCTAATGCTTTGGCTGTAATTTTCAAAGGTTTTACAGTAATGGGTAAATCCTGTTTTTATCCCTTCTTTCATTAAATCAATATTTTGCTGATTAAAGCGCGGGTAGTCGGCAAGGCTGATTAAAAATGCGTTGTAATCATCAGCTGTTAAAAAAGCCATGTTAGCGGGCGCTTCTGCAAAGTAGGTATGCCAGCCACTTAAAAAATTTACCGGAAAATACTTATCTTGATAAAGGTAGCTTTGCTTCTCGGTTTCTCGCTCATATTTAAATAAGCGGTAGTTCATTAGCTGATCCTTGTTGAGCGTTTTAGGGTCAATGTTGGCTAAGCTTTTTAATACGCTGTTGTTATAAGCTTGGCGCTTTGCAATGGCTTGCTCGCTCCAATTTGGTAATGTGCCGTTTGGTTTCCAACCGTCTGGATCGGTTCGAAAAAATATTTTTTCAGCTTTGGCATTTTGCCAGTGGTTATCAATAATGGTTTTTAAATCGCTGTTACTGTCGGCAAGGCTTGGTAGCGAGGTGGCTGCTAAGCAAATAGCTAAAATACGTTTTTTAAACATAGTTATCCGTTATTGGCGAGTTAGTCGCGCTTTTTTATTTTAATTTGTGCTCAATATAGTACCAAGTTAACTTTATTAATGCGCTTACTTTTATAACTTGTACCTCTAGGCTTTACTTTTTGATTGAACAAATTTCACTGCGTAACTGAGTGGCGCACTAGTTTATTGTTTTATCAGCGTTTAGAATGATTAAAACTTACTATAAAAAATGACCGTCATGTTTAATAAAGTAATCGCCTTAATTGATGAAGCAAACAACCAAGACCCAAACAGTGAGCAGTTTAATGGGGAGAGTGTTCCAAAAGAGTATTTATACTCACAGCGTATGAGCGAAATGCTTAGCCGTTTTAACCCAGGTGCTGACGAGCTTATGCAAATTGCAGTGCGTGGGCAGCATATACAACGTTGGAAGTCGCCGCGTAGCGACTTTGCAATGAACAAGCAAGGCTATCATCAGTGGCGCAGTGCTCTTTATATATTTCATGCAAGTAGTGTTGTTGCGCTTATGCAGCAAGCTGGATACAGCGATGCTGAGCAAAACAGAGTGTACGATGCAGTTGCTAAAAAAAATATTAAACGTAACCCTGATAGCCAATTAGTAGAAGACGTAGCAAGCCTGGTATTTATTGAGCATTACATGCTCGGGTTTGCTAATAGTAAGCCTGATTACGATGAGCAAAAATGGATAGGTATTATTCGCCGTACATGGCAAAAAATGTCAGATGACGCGCATGAGTTTGTACTTGCAGGTAATATTACATTACCAGCGCCGCTTGTTGGGCTTATTCATAAAGCGCTTGAGTAAAAGAACATAAATAAATAAAAAGGAATTTTAAATGTATTGTCCTCGTAGTAATACGCCACTTGAACCTTTACTTGTTGGCGGCATTACTGTTTTTACGTCAGCGCAAGGCGGCGTATTTTTTGATAACAGCCAAATTTTTAAGTTTAGCTCGCCTGAGTTAAAGCATGGTCAGGTTCTACTTAAGTATTTGAGTAACTATACCGAAGGCGAGGGCGAAGTCTCATCGCGAGTAAATTGCCCAAAGTGCCCAAGCATAGTAATGATGCGCCGGTTTTTTTCACCGCTCAAAGTGGTTGAGATAGACGAGTGCCCAGGTTGCGCTGGCATATGGCTTGATAGCGGCGAGCTTGCAAAAATACACGAAAACCATTTAACACCCAAAGAGCGAAAGCTGTTAGCCCACGAAATGGCCACCAATCATGGGTTTATATCTATTAAGCCGCCAAAATCTAAGTATTACCCCAAAGCGCCTAAAAATACCCAAGACACCACCGTTGAGCGGTTGGTGCAATTGGCATTACTTAATCTTTAATACCCAGCCTCAAAATAAATCACTTAATTAAGCTAATTGGTATAAAGCATAAAAAACGGCGTACTAAAAAGTACGCCGTTTTTTTGTAATAAATTAACGTTTATGCAGTTTATTTATTACGGTTTTCTTTTGCAAAGGCACGTATTTTACGCTTTTGCGAAAGCGTTACTTTGTTAGTACGCCCTGCAAATGGGTTATCACCTTCTCTAAATTCAATTTTGATCGGGGTGCCCATAATTTTAAGTGCTTTACGGTAATAGTTCATAAGGTAGCGTTTGTAGCTATCTGGTAAATCGTGAACTTGGTTACCGTGAATTACAATACGTGGCGGGTTATAACCACCGGCATGCGCATATTTAAGCTTAACACGACGACCACGAACAAGTGGCGGCTGATGATCGGCCTGTGCCATGTCCATAATACGGCGTAGCATTGCGGTGCTAATACGTTTAGTTGCTGACTCGTACGCTTCATCAACCGATTCAAATAAATGACCAACACCTGTACCGTGAAGTGCAGATATAAAGTGTAAGCGTGCAAAGTCAATAAAGCCTAAACGGCGATCAAGCTCTGTTTTAATTCGATCTTTAACGTAATCATCAAGCCCATCCCATTTGTTCACGGCAATAACCAATGAACGACCTGAGTTAAGCGCAAAACCTAATAAGCTTAAGTCTTGATCAGAAATACCATCGCGAGCATCAACAACCAGTAATACTACGTTGGCATCTTCAATGGCTTGAAGCGTTTTAATTACTGAGAACTTTTCAACTACGTCGCTTACTTTTTTACGCTTACGAACACCTGCGGTATCTATTAAAATATATTCTTTGTCGTTACGGGTCATCGGAATATAAATAGAGTCGCGGGTGGTGCCTGGCATATCGTATACAATTACACGTTCTTCACCGAGTATACGGTTTGTAAGTGTAGACTTACCTACGTTAGGACGACCAATAATAGCCAGTTTTACTGGTTTATCGGCAAACGCTTGATGGTCTGTATCGTCGCCTTCAGCTTCTTGATAAAGGTCGATTAACTCTTCATCGTCATCAGCAACGTCTTCATCTAGTGCTGCAAGCTCTGCAATTACAGGCTGTAAAGTGTGCTCTAAAAGCTGAGTAATACCACGCCCATGTGCTGCTGCAATATGGTGAATATTACCTAATGATAATTGATAAAATTCTGCACAGTTTGAGTCGGCGTCAATGCCATCTGTTTTGTTGGCAACCACAAAGCTTTTTTTCTCTTGCTTGCGCAAGTGATTAGCAATGGCTTGGTCAGCAACGGTCATGCCTACGCGGGCATCAACCAAAAACAACACAATATCGGCTTCTTCAATGGCAAGTAACGACTGGTCGGCCATTTCGGTTTCGATGCCTTCTTCAGAGCCATCAATACCACCCGTGTCTACCACGATAAATTCATAGCCATCGTAATTAGCTTGGCCATATTTTCTATCTCGTGTTAAACCTGGAAAATCGGCTACGAGTGCATCACGAGTACGTGTTAAACGGTTAAATAATGTGGATTTGCCCACATTGGGTCGCCCAACTAGAGCGATCACGGGAAGCATAAACTACCTCTTTAAAAAACAACAAAAGGCTTCGCAGTGCGAAGCCTTACAAAAAACCTTTAAGTGTTAGCTAGTTAGTTAGGGGTGTTTACCACACTAACTTCACCATCACGGGTGTATAAAATTAGCTTGTCGTCGGCTACAACCGGCTCAACAAAAAAGCCTGAGCTGTCAAATTCTTCACGAGATACTAACTCGCCAGTGTCTTTGTTTAGCCAATGTAGGTTACCTTCTTGGTCACCTAAAGCTAAGTGGCTACCTGCAACTGCAGGGCCTGTTAGGTACCATCCACGTAGAGCGGGTTGGCTCCAACGTTCAATACCTGAATTTTTATCTAATGCGTAAATTACGCCTTCGCTATCTACTAGGTAAATAGTTTGTGCATCCATCGCTATTTCGCGGTAGCTGCTGTATTCACGTTTCCATACAACATTGCCTGAGCGAATATCTACCGCTGCTAGGTTACCGTTGTATGCAATAGCATAAGCGTAAGGGCCGCTAATAATAGGTTGTGTGTCTACATCAACCAAACGCTCAAATTCTGATGCGCCTTTAGCAACGGCAATTTCTGCACTCCATGCTGAATAACCGCTCTCAGAAATGAGTACACTTAATTTACCTGTTTCTAAGCCTACTAACACACCACCGTTTGCAACTGTTGGCGAGCTTTGGCCACGCAATGTAAGCGGTGGTACTTCTTGTTCGAAGTTCCAGCGTTCTTCGCCTGTATCTGGGTGCAGTGCTAATAGTTTACCCGAGCCTAAATTAACAAAAATTAGGCCATCGCCAGCAGCTGGTTTTGATAACGCTTCGCCTGGCACATTTTTACGCCATACTTCTTCACCCGTTTCGCGGTCAAGGGCAATAATAAATCCGTGCTCAGAGCCTACGTAAATTTTACCATAAGCTTGTAATATACCGCCTGATAATTTAGCTGTGCCGTTATCTGACCATGGCCAAAACGATAAATCTTCACGTACGTCGGTTTCCCATAACGTGTCGCCATTGGTAAGCGAAAGCGCTTCAATTTGGCCTTCGCGGCTAGCTACATAAATAGTGTCTTTGTATACAGCAGGCGATAAGCGAGAAAAATAATGTTCTACACCACTGCCAACCGACTCTTGCCACACTACGTCTGTTTCAAATTGATTAACAATTTCAGGAAGTACTAACTCGTCTTCGTCATCACTTGATGAACAACCCATTAGCGTTGCCATGCACAGTGCGAGAGTTGCTGTTGTTATTTTTTTCATACCTAAAACCTTATGCCGCTGGGCTAGTTACTGCTAGGTCGTCTAATTTAATTTGTAATAAAGGGTTTGTAGTTAAACCGCCAGCATCGGCAGCTGCTTGATACGCAGTGCGAGCTTGGTCTTTATTACCTTGTGCAATGTAAATATCGCCTTTTAGCTCAGCTACATTGGCGTTATATGCCTCTGGTAGGGGTGAGTTTAATGTACTTAGGGCTTCGTCGAATTTACTTTGCGCAAGTTGAATACGTGCTAAACGCGTAATGGCAATGGCTTTAAGCTCTTCGCTTTGGGCGTTTGTAACAATCCAGCTAAGTTTTTCGCTAGCAAGGTCTAATTTTTTTGCATCAACAGCGTCTTTTGCCGCAACAAAAGCGGCTAAAGTTGCATAGCTTGTGTCTTGGTTGTTTTTAATGAATGTATCGGCTGCGCCAAGTACATTGTCACTTTGTACAAGTGTTGTATATTCGTCAGACGCTTGCTCAGCAGTTGTAATTTGGTTTTGGTTGTATGCTTTCCAACCGTATAAGCCGCCTAAACCTACAATTACACCTAGCGCAAGTGAAATACCGTTTTCGCGAAAAAAGCGCTTAATGGCTTCTGCTTGTTGTTCTTCTGTTGAATAAATGTCCATTATTACCTCTTAAGTTAGCTTAGCTATTGATAAGCTCAGCTAATAGCGCTTTAGCTTGTTCTAATTCTAGTGTGACTTGCTCTTTACGCTCACGTAAATATTTGATGGTCACAACGCCTTTTTCTAATTCATCTTCGCCAATAATAACAGCCACTAGTGCATCGCTTTTATCAGCTCGTTTTAGTTGTTTTTTAAAGTTACCGCCGCCGGCATGCACCATAACGCGTAAACCGGGTACGTCGCTACGCAGTTGCGCTGCAATGGCAGGGGCTTGTACGCTGGCTTTGTCGCCCATTGCCGCTAAATATACATCAGCATTGCGGCGAATGTCACCTACACACTCAAGTGCTTGTAGTAACAGTACTAAGCGCTCTAGACCCATAGCAAAACCAACTGCGGGCGTTGCTTTGCCGCCAAGTTGCTCAACTAAGCCATCGTAGCGTCCGCCAGCACACACTGTACCTTGTGCGCCTAGGCTATCTGTTACCCATTCAAATACTGTGCGGTTGTAGTAGTCTAAACCACGTACTAACTTTTCATTAACCGTGTATATGACGCCAGCTGCGTCTAAACGTTCACATAAATTTGCAAAATGTTCTTTTGATTCAGCATCTAAATGCTCAGACAATTTAGGCGCATCCACTAAGATTGCTTGCACGTCTGGGTTTTTGCTATCAAGTACACGCAATGGGTTTGAGTACATACGGCGCTTTGAATCTTCATCAAGCACGTCGGTATGCTGTTCAAGGTAGGCAACGAGTGCATCGCGGTAATCAGCACGTGCTTCGTTAGAGCCTAACGAGTTAAGCTCTAAACGTACGTGTTCGTTAATGCCAAATGCTTTCCATAATTGCGCGGTAAGTAAAATAACTTCTGCGTCTATGTCGGCTGTGGCAATACCAAATGTTTCTAAACCAAATTGGTGAAACTGACGGTAGCGGCCTTTTTGAGGGCGCTCATGACGAAACATCGGGCCCATGTACCACAGGCGCTGCTCTTGGTTATAAAGCAAGCCATTTTGGTTACCTGCACGTACACACACTGCGGTGCCTTCTGGGCGAAGGGTTAGCATGTCGCCGTTACGATCGGCAAAGGTGTACATTTCCTTTTCTACTATATCGGTTACTTCACCAATAGAGCGTTTAAATAAGTCGGTTGATTCTACAATAGGAAAACGAATTTCTTGATAACCGAACGATGCTACTGTCTCGCGTAAAATGTTTTCTACTTTCTGCCAAACTTGCGTGTCGCCCGGCAGACAATCGTTCATACCGCGAACTGCCTGAATTTGTTTTGCCACTGATAAATCCTAATTACTGTTTATGTGTAATAAAAAAATGCTTACACAACAAGAATGCTAAAAATTGACCCGTCATTATATACCCAAATGACCCCATGATGCGAGCGTCGTTGGAATTAAAAGCGATTTAGGCAAGGCATTGATTGAAAGTAATAGTGGTTCTATTGTTAAAATCAATAACGCAGTATAAATCGCTGAATTCTGTATCTTGGGGTCGTTTGGGTATCCTCTAGCTATAAAGGTAAACGCCAAACAGCGTGGTTTGGCGCTTTATACGGTATTTATTCGACTATTTTAATGTCGATAGGTGTTTGCTGCTCTTTTTGAGCAATAAAGTCGCGCACGTAGCCTTCAAGCTGGTCAACAATGTTGTTGTTATCAATACGCGCTTTTTGACGCTCGCCATTAATGTATAAACCTGAGCGGCGGTTTGCACCGGCAAGGCCAATATCACTAACAAGGGCTTCGCCTGGGCCATTAACTACACAGCCAATTACCGAAACAGACATTGGCTCAACAACATCTTCTAGGCGCTCTTCAAGCTGGTTCATGGTGCCCACTACATCAAACTCTTGACGTGAGCAGCTAGGGCAGGCAATAAAGTTAATACCGCGAGAGCGTATACGCAGCGATTTTAAAATATCAAAACCTACTTTGATTTCTTGAACTGGGTCGGCAGCAAGTGATACACGTAGCGTATCGCCAATACCTTCGGCAAGTAACATGCCTAAACCTACAGCCGATTTAACCGAGCCTGAGCGCATACCGCCGGCTTCGGTGATCCCTAAATGCAGGGGTTGATCTATTTCTTTAGCAAGTAAGCGATAAGCGCCTACAGCTAAAAATACGTCTGATGCTTTTACCGATATTTTAAATTGGTCAAAATCAAGGCGGCGTAATATATCTACATGGCGCATTGCTGATTCAAGTAATGCCTCGGGAGTTGGCTCGCCGTATTTTTCTTGTAGGTCGCGCTCTAATGAGCCGCCATTTACACCAATACGAATAGGAATATTATGCTCGCGCGCTGAGTCTACAACGGCTCTAATACGCTCTTCACTGCCTATATTTCCTGGGTTTATACGTAGGCAATCCACGCCGTATTTTGCCACTTTTAACGCTATGCGGTAATCAAAGTGAATATCGGCTACAAGCGGTATACTAACTTGCTCTTTTATACTTTTAAACGCTTCTGCTGCATCCATAGTTGGTACAGATACACGCACTATATCGGCGCCGGCATCTTGTATTGCTTGGATTTGCGCTACCGTGGCATCTATATCCATGGTGTCGGTATTGGTCATCGACTGCACGGCAATAGGGGCACCGTCACCAATAGGTACGTTGCCTACATTGATGCGGGTTGATTTTCTGCGTTTAATTGGAGATTCTGAAAACATAGCGACTACTCTGCTAATGGTAATTTAAATTTGGCTAAACGATTTTTAGGATAACCAGAAATATCAACTGGTTCGCCGTTTAGAGAAACACTAACTACGTCGTGCTTACCTAGCACAACTGAAAAAGGCGGGGTACCGCTTACAGCCATTTTATAGCCTGCTTTTTTTACGCCAAATGCAATGCGCTCACCTTCGCCATCGTGTATTTCTACCCAGCTCTCATCGTTAAACACCATGTTAATTGTACTGATGTTACTTTGCGTGTCGGGCTCGTTAGTGGCTGTTTGGGTGCTAGCGGCAATAGGCGCCGTGGCATTAACGGCTTCACTTAAGGGGACTTGTTCAGCGCTTATAGGCATTACAGCCGGTGTGCGCTCAACTGCCTGTGTTGCTTGCATTTGCGAGGTGTTCTCGCTTTCGTTATTTAGCGCGTTGTTATTTTGCTGGTTATCTAAAATTGAATTTTCAAGATTGATTGTGCTTGTTTGCTCATCGATAGGCGTAGCATTTTGCCAAAACCATAAGGCAGATGAGCCAATAACAATGGCTAAAATAATGTAGCTCACCAGCATTAGGCGGCTGTCGTGGGCTTCTTTTTCTGTGCGGCGCGAAAAGCTTTGCATGTTAGCCGGCTTTGTAGGCTCGGGCGGTGCTGGCAATTTAGCTAATATAGGGGCGCTATCGAGGTGTAGTTCACGGCAATAGTTTTTAATGTAGCCTTTTACAAAGGTAATAGGGCCTAACGTTTGGTACTGATCGCTTTCTAAGCGTTGCAGCTGAGAAATAGAAAGCTTAAGTGGGCCAGTAAGTGACTCTAAGCTTACATTAGCCTGCTCTCGGTGCGCTTTTAATAGTTGCCCAACACTTGGCTCATCGCTTTGTTGCGTAGTTTCTTCTGTCATAATAGGTACGAATTTGGATCCACTAGTAATAGTCTGTGCCCAGGTGTAAGTTCTATATCTGGGCTTAATTTATTCCATCGCATTAATTCATCAATTAATACATGCCGCTGGGTAGCTATGTCGTAAAGGGTATCGCCAGCTTTAATCTCGTAATAAATATTAGGATCGTTTAAGTAAATTTTACTTCCGTTGATAACACGATCCGACTCCTTTAGACCATTCCACTGCAGGAGTTTTTGTAGTTTAACATTGTATCGCACTGAAATGCTAAATAGGTTTTCACCAAACTCAATAATATGAAAAGGCACCTTTAAAGGGGGTACTTTTGGATTAAGCATGGGGGGCTCTTGTTTTACACTTGGTTGGTAGTTTTTCAGTGTAATGTCGTTACTGTCGCTGTATGGGTTATTACTAAATACCGCACTGTCTTTTTTAGCCTCATAAAATACTACCGAATTATTTAAGCCCGTATTTTGTGGGCCATTTGCAGCAGGGCGTGTATTTTGTGGGGTGTTAAAGTTAGCTTGTTTGGGCGCACCAAATGAAATTATTTTTACTTCGTCATCATCTTTGGGTGTTTGTTTAGCGACGGCTTTTGGCGGCTCAGCTGTGGGTGTAGACGTTTGTTGCGCTTGGTGATCCGTTGTTAAAGCCAAAAGCACCGCTGCGGTATCTGTATTAGATTCTGCAGGCGCAGATGTTGTAGTTGCTACTTGGGCAGTATTTGTTACGGTTGGAGCCGCTGCCGCAGCTGGCACTACTGCTTTTGTTGTTGTAACTACTTCAGCCTGCGTTGGTTGAGCCGCAGGCGTGAGAGTGGCAGCGTCATCATTTTGCTCAGCTACGGTTTTTTGTTTGTTTGCTGCGGCAATGGTTGCCTGTGCTTTTGCCGTCTCATTTAATACTGGGCTTGAAGGCTCAACCCCTGGAGAAATTAAGCTGGTCGAATTATCGGTAGTTGGGCGCTTTTTTCGGATAATTTTAATTTTTGGTTGCTCAACACTGATTTGCTCTTCGCCATACTGCTCCTGAAGCTCTTCGAGTTGCGCTTTACGGTATTTTTCGCGCAGTATTTCAAACTCAGTTTGTTTAGTACGATTATCGCGAATAGCATAGGCTTGCTTACTTGTTGGGTAAGTTTGCATTATGGTGGCGGCAATTTTTTCTGCTTCTTCTATTCTGCCCATGCGCTGCTTAATTAAATAACCAAGCAATAAAGCACGTGCAGACACTCGGCCGGTGTCGTCATGGCGCTTTAATACTTCGCTGGCTTTATGTAAATCGCTTTTAGCATAAAAAAGGGCGGCTAAGCTTATTAGGGTCGATGTACGTTGCGAGCTGTGATTAAGTGCTTGTTTAAAGTAACTCTCTGCATTTTCAAAGTCGTTAAATTCTATGGCACATAATGCAAGGTTTTCGTAGCTTTCGGCAACGCGAATATAGCTTGGAATATCAATTGCTTTTAAAAACTGATCGGTCGCGCGGTCATACTCTTCAATACTACATAAAAACACACCGTAGTTATTAAGCGTGTTCGGATCGTCAGGCTTAATTGCTAATGCTTTTTGATAGGCTTTATCGGCACGCTCTTTTTCGCCTACTTGTTGGTAATAATAAGCAAGAGAGTAATGTACTTCAGGTAGATTTGGGGCAAATTCTATAGCTCGCTCAAGGTTATACTTTGCTTGCGAGTTGTTGCCAGTTTCTAAGTATTGTAAAGCGAGGGCGATACGAGTGCGTGCTGCGCCTGCATTATTGATTTTGTTTTCGACGACGGGTTTGTCACTGCCGTTATAACTACTTTCACTTACGCACCCTGTAAGGGCAAGTGTTGAAAGTGTTAAAGCAAGTAAAGATCGCATTACCTTGTCTCTGTTTTTCTATCCATAGCGCCTATCTTACCTAAAACCCTTAGTGTTGCATCATTTATTTAAAAATAAACAACTTAACCACCCTGCATAGGGAATATACACAGGGTGGTTACAGGCTTATGCTTGCTGGATATTTACGCTAATTACGTTATCGTCGCGCATTTTCTTTTTCGCCATACGTTTAGTACGGTCAACAACATCGCCGGCTAATTGCCCACAGGCGGCGTCAATATCGTCACCACGAGTACGACGAACAATACACGTAATACCCGCAGCTTGTAAAACCTTAGAAAAACGGTCAATACGGCTGTTGCTAGAGCGTGTGTATTCGTTACCCGGGAACGGGTTAAACGGAATAAGGTTAACTTTAGAAGGTGTACCTTTAAGCGTTTTAACCAGCTCATGTGCTTGGTCGGTGCTGTCGTTAACGCCATTTAGCATAACGTATTCAATGGTCACGTCTTTATTTGCTTTAGAGCCATCGATATAACGACGACACGCGGCTAAAAATTCTTCAATTGGGTACTTTTTATTAATTGGTACAAGTACGTCACGTAGAGCGTTATCGGGTGCGTGAAGAGAAATAGCAAGTGCTACGTCTATTTTTTCTTTTAATAAATCAAGCGCAGGTACAACCCCTGAGGTACTTAATGTTACGCGGCGCTTAGATAAGCCAAAGCCCCAGTCGTCCATCATTAGTTCCATTGCCGGCACTACGTTTTTAATATTAAGTAGAGGCTCGCCCATACCCATCATTACTACGTTGGTAACTGGGCGTTTTTCGCTATTGCCATCAAGGCCTATGTCTTTAGCTACACGCCAAACTTGGCCAATAATTTCAGACACTTTAAGGTTACGGTTAAAGCCTTGTTGCGCAGTTGAACAAAACGTACACTCAAGGGCACAACCCACTTGCGAAGATACACACAAAGTGGCGCGGTCTTTTTCTGGGATCCATACAGCTTCAACTTCTTGGCCGCCATCAAGCACTAATGCGTACTTAATTGTGCCGTCGCTTGCTTGCTGGCGAACAGAGATTTCTGGCGCAACAATTTCGCATTCGTTTTTAAGCTTTTCTTTAAGCTTTTTATTAACGTTGCTCATGTCGTCAAAGTTATCAACGCCAAAATGATAAATCCATTTCATCACCTGGTCGCCACGAAATGGCTTTTCACCGAATGATACAAATAGCTCGCGCATTGCATCTCGGTTTAAATCTAATAAGTTAATCTTTTTTTGCTCGGTCATGAAACAACCTCAATCGGTGACGGTGGAGATAAAATTTACAAGGGCGAATTGTACACAATTCACCCACTTTAATCATTAAGTAAAATATCAAAATGCACTTAAGGATACTTTACGTAATGACTAAAAAAGGGCTCGAAAGCCCTTTTCTTACTTTGCATTACAGCGTTAACTGTAAAACTCGAATTAACGAGTACGTGGGCAAAGCTCTTCGTCAGCGAAGAAGTACGCGATTTCGCGAGCAGCAGATTCAACAGCGTCAGAACCGTGAACAGCGTTTTCGTCGATGCTATCAGCGTAGTCTGCACGTAAAGTACCAGCTAGTGCTTCAGCAGGGTTAGTAGCACCCATGATTTCACGGTTTTTAAGAACAGCGTTTTCGCCTTCAAGAACGGTAACCATTACTGGACCAGATGTCATGAAAGATACTAAAGCACCGAAGAAAGGACGCTCGCTGTGCTCTGCGTAGAAACCTTCAGCTTTCTCTTTTGAAAGGTGAACCATTTTAGCTGCAACGATTTTAAGACCCGCAGTTTCGAAACGGTTGTAGATTGCGCCGATGTGGTTTTTTGCTACTGCATCAGGTTTTACGATTGAGAAAGTACGCTCTAAAGCCATCTTTATGCTCCAATAATTTTTAAATAAAAGTGTGAATATTTACGGGCGCGAATTATACGCGTTTTAATTGAAAAAACCTAATTTTATTAAAAACCAGTTTGGTTGCAGTTTTATGATCTTGATCAAAAGCATAATGTTTAGCGCATTTATAATGCCGCGCTTGTAAATTAATTAATCATGCAACCGACTTATACTCGGTTAGCTGTACGGAGCGCATATGCCAGCTGTTTCTTCTGTAACCTCTTTTATTCCTGAACTGTTATCCCCTGCGGGGAGTTTAAAAAACATGCGCTACGCCTTTGCATATGGAGCTGATGCTGTTTACGCCGGCCAGCCTCGCTACAGTTTGCGGGTACGTAATAATGAGTTTGATTTAGAGACATTACAAATAGGGATTAATGAAGCCCATGCGCAAAATAAAAAGTTTTATGTGGTCTCTAATATTGCTCCGCATAACGCAAAGGTTAAATCGTATTTACGTGATATAGAACCTGTGATTGCTATGGGGCCCGATGCGCTGATTATGTCAGATCCTGGGTTAATTATGCTGGTACGTGAAAAGTGGCCAGCCATGCCTATTCACCTATCGGTGCAAGCAAATGTAGTTAATTATGCAAGTGTTCAGTTTTGGGCAAAACAAGGTATTGAGCGGGTTATTTTATCGCGCGAGCTCTCGCTTGAAGAAATAAAAGAAATACGCACGCTTTGCCCAAATACTGAGCTTGAGGTGTTTGTACATGGGGCGTTATGTATGGCGTATTCTGGGCGCTGTTTGCTCTCGGGTTATATTAACAAGCGCGACCCAAACCAAGGCACCTGCACGAATGCCTGCCGCTGGAATTACGATGTAAAACCGGGCGTTGAAAACGAAACGGGTGAGATGGTGCATAAAATTGATCCGAAACAGGTTATTCCTACCCTTGGTGAAGGTGCGCCAAGTAACGATGTATTTATGCTTGAAGAGCAAGGGCGCCCTGGTGAGTATATGCCAGCCTTTGAGGATGAACACGGCACTTATATTATGAACTCAAAAGATTTGCGCGCCGTGCAGTATGTTGAACAGCTTACAAAAATGGGCGTCCATAGTTTAAAAATAGAAGGGCGGACTAAATCGTTTTATTACGTAGCGCGCACCGCGCAAGTATACCGTAAAGCCATAGACGATGCGGCTTCGGGTAAACCATTCGATACTCACTTATTTAAAACACTTGAGAACTTAGCACATCGTGGTTATACCGAAGGCTTTTTAAAGCGCCATGCCCATCAAGATTATCAAAACTACGAATACGGTCACTCTGTATCTACTAAGCAGCAATTTGTTGGGGAAGTAATAGGGCGCTATGCTGATGGTTTAGTTGAAATAGAGGTAAAAAATAAATTCTGCGTTGGGCATTCTTTAGAGCTTATGACACCACAAGGTAACATTACTTTTGAGCTTGAATATATGCAAAACAAAAAGGGCGAAAGTATTACCGACGCCAAAGGCTCTGGGCATCACGTTAAAATTCGATTAGATACACGCATTAATTTAGAGCACGCAATATTAATGCGCAATTTAGATGAGCACCAAGATACCCGCAACCCCTATAAAAAATTAGCAAGTGAGTAAGCGCTAGCATGGCACTATTTATAAATAATAAATGCATTAACTGCGATGGTTATAAGGCTTTCAATTAAATCCATATAAAACAAGGTGTTGCTTTGTCGTGCTATGGTTTGTGCTACGATTTTTAGTAATTCACAAGCACCTAGCTAGTATCTTAAAAACAGCCTTAAAAGGCAAATTGTATTAACTGAATAGTTGAAATTTAAGACTTGTAGAGTCTTTGAATCTTATATTTGTGTTTTGTATGTTATAGAATTAATTTGGAAAAGATAATTGGTAGTTAATAAAAGTAAAACTTAGATTTTTCTTTTTTTAATCCTCACTTTAAAGTGCCTTATAGGGATCATTAAGCTGCATTTTGGGCCTTAAAGTGACATATAGGTCACTTTAACTGCCAGCGGTTATAGCAAAAAAGTTAAGTATTGCTTTTACTTAATCTACTTCCTTAGCTTGTTTAACAAGTCTAATTAGAATTATCGTCAACACAGCAGCCGGTAATAACCATATAAAATCACTCATTTCTAACCCTCAATACTTGAAACAATCTCTTAATCTTAATGTTCTTGATGTGTTTTGTAAATTTACGTCTCTTATCTATTACCTTTCAATTTTTCTCCTGATTTATGCCTAGTTAGTTGTAGGACAAATTAATGAGGAAAAATCATGAAAGACCAAAAATCACCGTTTATACGCCAATATGTACGCGCTAGTAAATCGCCTTGGGATGATAGCTCCACAATTTTGCTATTTGCTGATGTTATTGATAAGAAAACACTAGAGCTGGGCTTCACAAACTACATTTATTTACACCGAGATAGCGTGGGGAGTGTACTGGGTATTAGTATTTCTCAACAGTTATTAGCTGCTAATCCTGAGTTCTCAGAGCGGTATTTGGAAGGTGTTGAGATGTATGCCTTTTTACTCATACATATTGAAGACATAACAAACTTCTGTAGCTTGTTTAGTGCAGAATTTAAGCAGCTATTTATGATTAAACCCGATGTATATTTTGCAGCTGCAGAAGACAGTTGGTTACGGTTAATTGAAAGCTCTTAACTCTGGCGAGCCCTGGGCTCGCTTTTTTATGCTTATAAATGAGCTTAACTTTACTTTTCTTTGTCGTGCTTCATCGCGATATATGCAAAGCCAATAGTGAGGACTATCGCTGGAAAAATCATTATTAAAAATTCAGTCATAATTACTCTCCGACTATAAGTTATTATTAATAATAATGTTTGACGTGTACTTTGCAAGCACGGATATTTTTTCTGATTTCAATAAAGAAAATATTATCGAAGATTAAATTTATCTTTTAAAAAGTTGCTTTAGCGCAATAGAAAAGTAGTGGCTTGAAATATATTGAAAATATACAAACCCTAAGTGAACTACTGGGTACTCTTTGTAATTCTCCTGCAGCGAATGTAATTATTAATGTAAAGCCATAAACATACCTGCATATCCATTACCCCAAAAAATTGCACTCAGCTTGTCGCTATACAAGCTACATAATCTGAAGAGCTTAAAGGTGATTCACTGCACATCAAATGAGTCTCGTCATGCTATCTACTCAGTAGATGGTTGTGCAGGGGGAGGGCAATATAGCGATTGACCTGGCGGTAGGGCACGAATGCGTTGCCTTAATTGCATAATGTAACCTGACAAAATAACAAAGAGAGCGAACTTAGTTCGCTCTCTTTTATTTTTGTTATTGGTGTTTAAAGTAAGTCGAAAAGGCTAATAATTCCTCTGCTATGTACTTATATAAAGTGACAAGGACAAAAAGGACAATAGCTATGACTAAGATGAAATGGATTGAGTTTATCGCTAACGCTATAGCAGAAATATTTAGTATGTTTGGCTTTATATTTATTGCCTTCGGTTGGCTTTACTATAATGGGCTAATAAATAAAACCTATTTAATATTACCTACTATTCAATCTTATACGCTCACTGTAGCAGCTTGCTATATAGGGCATTTAACATTTAAAACAATTGCGCTGTATTGTAACTGCAATAAAAAACACTAAAGCATCAAACGATGCTTTTTTTATGAGGTAAACATATTATTTCACGTTCATATTTCGACTTAGGAATAAAACAGCGCTGTAATTTCATCACAAAATTTTGTGCGATACACAATCGCAGATTCTAGTAACTCAGCGTCTTCGTGAGTCATAAATGGTTGTTGGGTCTTCTTATTTATACGCTTTGGGAGCTCTGTCATTAACTGAGTGTGCAATCTTTTTATATCATCAAATATTTGCGTAGATTGTGAAAATATAAATACTTGTTGGTAATGGCCCGCTTTAAGGGATGCTAGGTACTTGAGCAGAATAGTCTGACGCGTCGATTTACTTTTAAATGAATTTTCAATCTCGATGGCAACGACGGTTCTATCTGGTAATACGGCCACACCGTCTACAATTCGCGCACTGCTTTGGTTATATAATCTTTTGAATTCTGGCTCAGATAAAAACCCTGCCCATAGCGGCCTATAAACGCCATCTGAGGTATGGTTATGTAAACCACGAAGGGCTATAAATGTGTTCATTAAGTCGTGCATTATGTGGTTGTGGTTAACCTGCAGTGCTGGGTTTGATTTTGAGCGAAAGTAAGTATCAATGCTGGTTTGCTCTTGTGCGTATTTAGCTCCTGAGTAAGTTGGAATATAAACCCGCCCATCAGGGCTTCTATGTGTAGGGACCATCGTTAACAGCTTTTCGTCTACTAACTTATTTAAATGGGCAAGCGCTTGAGGTTGACTAATATTATACAGCCAGCGAATAATCACTGGCGCAACAATAGAAAACCTGACCGCAATGAGGACTGTTAGAGCGGCGCGGTTTATACCCTTTTGGTAGTTGTTAGCACCTACATTATATCGCATATCAATGTCAAAATAGCGGGCGTATTGATGAGTATAGTCGTTATCGTTTTGCATTCGGGTTCACTAAATCAGGAGTCATAATTTATATAACTCCCGAGTATGCAAAATTGCTCGCTTATTTAGCGCGAATCATCAAAAATCGTCCCTCGTTATATACATCACCAAACGCGATACTCATAAGCTTTTCACTACTGGCGCCGTTACGTGATTTAGACTGCGCTATATCAACCACAGTCACTGCGTTAGTGCTCAGTTTTAAATCTTTTGCTGCGATGAGCACGTTATCAACAGCACGCGCAATTTCAGTATGGCCTCGGTAGTTTTTGCCTGTTTTATCTGTATGGTGCAGTATCAAAATCGCCTTACCTTCGTTTCGCAATGCGTCAATGCATTTGTTGTAATAGTTCCAGTCGTTTTGATTGAGCTCCTCTGCGGATGTATACAGTGCTGATAGGTTATCGAAAATCACTACATCGGCCCATTCAATATCACTAGCTAGTGCATCATAACCGTCAGGTGTTGCAAGGTCGGGCATTCCTCCTGGAATACTTTTTCTATGAATTACTCTAAAAAATGGGTCACCAGGCCCAGCGCCTATCGCGCTAAAAATACAAGCAAACCGCTGCTTTATCTGGTGTAAACCTAGTTCAGCATCAATATACAAAACTTTTTTAGCTTCGCACGGTTCATTACCAAAACTAGTAGTGCCAGCAGCAACACACGCTGCGATATACTGAGAAATATAGGTTTTTCCAGAGCCGGCTCCGGCAGCAAGTAGCGTAGCCTCTCCGGCCGTTAATATCGAAGGCACAATGATGCATGGTTGAGGAATGTCAGCCTGAACAATACTAAGTACGCTATCGGATTTTCTTAATTGGTGTAATGGATTAGGTGTGTTTGTTGAAAATTGTTGGGTATGTTTTTGGTCATTCATATTTATAAACTCCTATGAGGTTGCGATATTTCGGAATTTCTAAATAGGATGTCGGAAAACGAACTAATTGCGTTTTATGTAAAATTATCCAATTTATTTTTTATTTTTATTAAGCGTGTTTTTAAACGTAGAAAATTTGTGTGAATTAAACCTATAAAGTAAAGCCTCCTCTTTAAGAGGAGGCTTTACTTTATAGGTTATTCTTTATTTCAATTAGGCAAAAATATTACGGTATTCATTGCAAGACGTTGTGCGTTTGCTCTTTTAATGAAACGAGGGATGAAACCATTGAGAAAAGCCGCTTTCAGCGGATGGCTTCGTCGCTTCGCTACTCAACCATTGGGCCTAAAACGCACGCCAGCTCTGGTATTGCTCCGCAACGAGCTGACTCAACGCGCTACCGCGCTAGCGTTGAAGACCCAGCGCGAATGCACCTCGCTACGCTCTGTACTAACCGCCATACTGCCGCGCCTTACAATGCAATGGGTGCCCCATAATTTGCATTTTTCATCTGCTTTTATTTTCTACGAAAATAGATGGTTCGATCTCAATTTGTGCCAAATTTTAATCGAATTTCGCTGATGCGAAACATTATCGCGGTTAGTACAGACCAGCTGTACATTCGCGCAACTCCATGTGTCCTAAGCTTCGCTTATGCCACATTACGCGCTTGTTGGTCTCATTCTGAGACGCTTTTTTTGCAGTTTTTCGTGCCGAAAAATGCCATTTTAAAACCTGTCTTTCAGACAAAAAACGCCTTCAAATTAAACGTATTAATGAACTTTTTAGATAAAGAGGAAAGGATTTTTGCTTAATAAAAATTAGGTGGAGTAAGGGAAGGGCGAGTAACTTAATTCAAACTGTTTGTTGCTGAGCTGCGCAGTCAAACAAGTTTGTTTTTTATCACGAAATCATTAAATTTGAAAGTATAAATTAATGACTACTAAGGTTAAAAAATGAAAAATAATGACGCTAATGATATTGCTATTAATCCAACAACAGGATTACCTATCACAAATGCGAGCGCTAGCATCGTTGATGTTGGTGGCAATGTGGTGGGCCAGCCTAATAGAGTGATGACTGTTTATGAGATTGAAGAATCGATAGCGGATTTAAACGATGATGGCTGCTTTGATGATGGTTTTTAATGCCCAAAATTTTGAAAGCAATTAGTCGGTATCGAATAGAAGTTGTCTATTCGATTATCGCATTTAGTGGCTCAACTATATTATTTTTACAGTATAAATCGACTCAAAATTTTGCTTGGTTTATCGCCCTGAGTTTGTTTTGCACTAAAATTGCTATTGGCATAATTAACTACGAGAAATATTGTCAAAGTAATAAGCGTAGTATGAATGTAGCGCTCAAATATTTGTTATTTAAATTTGTATAATCCTTGTTTATTTGTCCTAAACGCAAAGCGTCCTGATTTTATTAGGGCGCTTTTTTGTTGAAAGCATTAATTAGACTATCACCAGATAAAAAAGATTAAGGTGTATATAAAAATGAGTTTTTAAAATTATTAAATACGACTTAATAGGAGGAAGTAACTTAGAGGTAGAGTGGTTCAATGAGTCGATAGATATGTAAAAATACATACCTACCAACCACAAGGAATATACAGGTTAGTTTTCATATACCTCTGCTTGCGCGGAGGGTAAAAATTAGTAGTTACAATTGCTAACTAAATTTTCTTTACTACAGTGATTTTGTCGCACACCCCGCAAAAGCGGGGAAACCAATTTAGCAGCACGACCCTCTAACTAAATTTTCTTTACTACAGTGTTTTGTCGCTCACCGCCGTAAAAGCGGGGAAACCAATTTAGCAGCACGACTGTCTAACTAAATTTTTTACTACGGCATTTGCCGTTCACCCCCGCCAAAGCGGGGAACCCAACTTAGTAGCACAACAGGCTAACTAATTTTTTATGAACTAATTGTATATTTTTATTATTCTCCATTTACCACGGAGACTGCAGAGGAATAACATTGCTAACCTCTTATGTTTCGAACTTTAAATGCTCCTGTTTTATAATGCAAGCCTTTAGTTGTTTTTAATTTAAAAATAACACGAACGGCAATATTTGTAGGTTTTTAATGGTTTTTTCGAAGGAAATAGATGTTTTTTGTTGCAAGCTGATAAGTTAAACCGTTTTATGAACATTTAAAGCAAATTACACTGTGTTATTTAGTTATTTTTAAACAAAGATAAGCGAGAGGGGCTCGTTAAGTATTCAAAGTAATAGATTAAAATTGTTTTAAATTCATGAATTATTAGTGTAAGTAGGATAAGTTTATGAGATAAATGTAGTATTACTAAATAACAAGGAAGCAATGTTTCTCATGCCAAATTACATCTATCCTGAAGCAATCGAAAGCTATGTCGCAACTAAATTAAAAAAATTACCAAGTGATTTTCGTGACTTAATCATCTCAAAAGTTGTTAAGTATATAAAAACAACTAATTCTTTTGCTGAGCCTTCACATATAAGCAAAGACCATTTACCGGATTGGGCAAAACGATTGTTGACTAATGGAGAGCTACTACATCGATTTAAACCTAATGAGCAACTAGAAAAAGACCTTCATAAAATTACAAGGTTTATCAATGAACTCGTTGAAATTAGTAAAAAGAAAACTAGAGGAGGTTTGCATACTAAAGCACTAAAAAACATGCGCTCCATTGAACACTCCCATTTAAAAAGCTTATTAAAACTTGCTGAAGATTGGTTTAGAAATATTGACCGTAAGGTATTTTTAGAAAATACAAACGAAGCAAAGAAAGACTTGGACCTAGGGGATTACTTTTGGTCACCTGCAAGTCAAACTTCAGAAATAGAGCGTTGGGGCCAGCGATTGGGAGGAAATTGCTTAGCAGATGGCCATTACCATGATGAGCTTGAAGATGGTGAAGTTGAAATTTGGGGGCTGTTTTCTCGTTCTGAAAATTTACTAGCTGTAGCTGCTTTTATGGATAATCAGTTAGCGGATTTTGAGAGCAAAGGTAAAGATGGCGATGAACGATTAGAAAATGCAGCTCAATATAGAGAACAGTTACTTGAGCTTATTAAGTTTAATAATTACAGCGCCATATCTGAAGATGCTATCGAGGTTTTGGAAATACACGGCCAAACAGATATAAAAATATATAACGACGATAGTCCGGCTTATGCCATGTTCGATGAAAAAGAACAGACACTGTTAATATATTCTAAATTACTTAAATGTCTCATCCCCCTTCAGTTAGACTCTATTTGTGAACGATCAGTACCTTCACTTCAGTTTGATATTGAATATGAACTAAATAGAGATGTTTCCCCTGAGGTAATAGATGAAATTTGCTTAGCGTTAATTCAAGCTTACGATAACAAAATCACGCCAGAGTGGTTTGATATTAGCCAATTACAAGAGTTTTCAAGCAGTGGTTTATATTGGAAAGACCCAACAGCAAATAAATTTTCTACAGATTGTAACTTTGTATTTTCAGAGTTAGACGGTGAGCTATGGTATAGCTACTCTAGTGGGTGGGTAAAAAAATTAATCAGTCATGACCTAGATGGCTCACACGTTGTGGATAACAGAAATAGGTTTGCTCAAGTATATGCAAGTAAAGAACAACGAAATAGCGAACTTAAATTTATTTGCAAACATATTGATGCGTTTCCTGATCTGATGCACAGCCAAACCGGAAATGTACACCTTACTCCTACTATTTTTAACGGAAAAGTTCTAAACCCAAAGCAAGGGTGGCAACTAATTGATGAATCAGAAGATCAACGAATTAAAGTATACGAAAGAGGCGTAGATGATTACCTTGACACATTACAGACTAAACAAGTAATTTGCACATATAACAATAAACTTAAAGCTGGCTGTTTAGTCAGGCAGCTATCAGCAAGAAAGCATGACGTTAAAATTCAAGCGCCAGGTAATAGCCCTGAAGCATACGAATTAATGATGCAAAATATCCCCTGGAATAGCTATTCTGATATGTACTCAGAGCATAGCATTCGACATAAAGACAACTATGTAGATGATAGTTTTTTAAATAAAAACGGTAATGGAATTATTCCTGATGAAAATATTTTAGGAACGCCATATAAATACAAGGCTTACAAAAATAAAGCTTTAATTTTTGATGAAAACAACCTTCTTCAATTAGTTTTTTTATTGAAGGGTGACGTTATTACTCACGTTTACGAACTAAGAAAGGGCAAACAATTAGCCAAAGACTTTTTTAAAATTATTGAAGTTCTTCATTATCAATTAGCAAACACAATCAAAGAATTAAGAGTGTTGGGAATTAAAAATAATGTAGATGAATCAATTCAAACCATCAGCTACCAAAGTAACACAATAGAAATTGTTAGATTAGGTGACTCGCTAGAAATAAACTACCAAAGTGAGGATGATGTTTGCCAAGTTGTTATTAATGTTGATGAAATTTATGTTTGGGAAAGTATTGCTTCGAAAGAGCAATATGATGATATGAGGCAGGCTTTATTATTTACCTTAAATTTAAAGCCATTAACTTTTTCTCATTGCAGCTTGAGCACATACGAAATTTTAGTGTTTTTTGGCATTACGCTTTGCTCAATAACAAACGAATTTTTCCTTGAGGACCTTAATGAAGATGATACCCCACCAGAAGGGTGGATAATCAATGAAAATGGCATATCGAATACACTATTTGATGAAGAACAAAGCTTATACTATAAAAATGGGCGATTTAATGTGGACTACCACAACATAGATTTATTTACTAAAAATCAGCAGGCTATTAAAGAGCTTTTAAGTTGGTTTGAAAGCCGCATTGAGCCATTAGAAGATCACTTTTATAGAGTGTTTCTCGAATAACTCCCTTTATACTGAAGTGATTAGCTCTAGCACAGAGATAGGTGTTATCAAAATGATTGCACCTATTATCCCCATCTAGTAATATCTTCGTAATGTTAATAGTTAAAGTTGATTTTATACTAAATGGATTTAGATAAGCTAAATTACGCGCAACGTGAACGTTTAGCGTTTATTGATTTTTGTTCGCAATTTACAGGGCAAATATCGCGTGCAGATCTCATCACCCACTTTGGTATTGGGCTAGCATCTAGCTCTAGAGATTTAACGCTTTATAAAGAATTAGCGCCTTCTAACCTTGAATTAAAACACGAAGATAAACAGTACTATCGAACAAACGAGTTCCAACCTGTTTTTACTCATAACCCCGAAGCCGTTTTAACTAGCCTTTGCAGAGGTTTTGGCGATGGCTTATCAAATGGTTCACAACCTTCAAATCATTGTTTTGATGCGACACGTTTGATCCATCCTTATTCAGAAGTGATTGCCACTTTAATGCGTGCAATCAATAGTAAAAAAGTAGTTCGGTGCGATTATGTTTCTCTATCTTCGGGAGAAGGTGAAAGGGAGATTGTTCCTCACTCCATTGCTAACAACGGTCTACGGTGGCACGTTAGAGCATTTGATTGCAAAAACAATGAGTTTCGTGATTTTGTCTGTACACGATTACAAAACGTTTCAGAAATTGTTCAAGCAGTAAGTGACAATCAACTTGCAGCAAATGACATGAGTTGGAACAACATACTCAATGTTGAGTTAAGCGTTCACCCATCTATTAAACACAAAAAAGCGATAGAGCTAGATTACAACATGATTGATGGTGTTTTACGGTTAGAAGTAAGAGAGGCCCTGCTTGGCTACCTAATGCGTCAGTGGAATGTAGATTGTACTAAAAATGCCTCCTTAGTCGGTGATGAGTATCACCTTTGGCTAAGCAATATAAACGAATTGGAAAACGTGGCGAGTATGACAATCTCGCCCGGATACAAATAGAATTTTAAGATTTAACCAAAGTGAAAGAATCGCTTTTTATAGGAATAACAATGGATCACAGTGTACATAACAAACTAGTCTCTTTCATTTGGTCAATAGCAGATGACTGCCTCCGTGACGTATACGTGCGTGGTAAATACCGTGACGTAATTCTGCCTATGGTTGTGCTTCGTAGGTTAGATACTTTACTTGAGCCAACTAAAGAGGCTGTGCTTGCTGAAGTGAAATTTCAGCTAGAAGAAATGGAAGCTACCGAGCTTGATGATGCGCCATTAACCGCAGAGACTGGTTATGTGTTTTACAACACTTCAAAGTGGACTTTAAAAAGCCTATTCAGCACGGCTACAAACAACCAGCAGATATTATTGGCTAACTTTGAAGAATACCTAAATGGCTTCAGTGCGAATGTAAAAGAGATTGTAGAGTGCTTTAACCTTAAAGCACAAGTCCGCCACATGGCGGGTAAAGATGTATTGCTCGATGTCCTTGAAAAGTTTGTATCGCCATACATCAACTTAACCCCGCACGATAAAGAAGATCCTGACGGTAATAAGCTTCCGCCGTTGTCGAATCTCGGCATGGGTTATGTTTTTGAAGAGCTGATCCGTAAGTTTAATGAAGAAAACAACGAAGAAGCTGGTGAACACTTTACACCTCGCGAAGTAATTGAATTGATGATCCACCTGTTGTTTGACCCGTTGAAAGGAAACTTACCTGATCCATTAACTATCTATGATAGTGCTTGTGGTAGTGGCGGTATGCTTACAGAAGCGCAGAACTTTATTGAAGAAAAGTTCCCAATCGAAGGCACAAAACGCGATATTCACCTGTTTGGTAAAGAAATCAACGATGAGACATACGCCATATGTAAGTCAGATATGATGATCAAGGGCAATAACCCAGAAAATATTCGTGTTGGCTCTACGCTTTCAGTTGATGAATTTGCAGGTAAAACCTTTGATTTTTCAGCACAAAATCCACCTTACGGGAAGAGCTGGGCAAGTGAACTAAAGAATATTAAAGATGGTTCTGACGTTATTGATCCACGTTTTATTGTAGAATTAGCTGATTATTGGGGTAACAAATCAAAGGTTGATGCCACCCCTCGCTCAAGCGATGGGCAGTTGCTATTTTTGATGGAAGTCGTTAGCAAGATGAAGCCATTGGATATAAGTCCATTGGGTTCTCGTGTGGCTTCTATTCATAATGGCTCCAGCTTATTTACAGGAGATGCAGGCTCTGGTGAGAGTAATATTCGTAGGTACATCATTGAAAACGATATGCTCGATGCCATCGTGCAACTACCAAACAACTTGTTTTATAACACGGGTATCACTACTTATATTTGGCTGCTTAGCAACAACAAACCTGAGGAGCGCAAAGGTAAAGTTCAGCTTATTGACTCCAGTCTACTCTTCAAAAAATTGCGAAAGAATTTAGGTAACAAAAATTGCGAATTTGCGCCTGAGCATATTATAGAGATTATGCAAACATACCTAAGTGCGTCCAATGTCGAGCGTAAGTTAAATGACAACAATGATCCTGTTGGTATTGCAGCTAAGGTTTTTGATAACCAAGACTTCGGTTACTACAAAGTCAACATTGAACGCCCAGATAGACGGTGCGCTCAGTTTAAAGAAGATCTTATCGCCCCACTGCGTTTTGATAAATCACTACGTGAACCAATGGAATATTTGTTTAGCGAGTATGGCGAAAAGGTTTATGAAACAGGCTTCTTAAAGAGCATTGAGAAAGAGGTAATCGCTTGGTGTGAAGACAATGACATTAGCTTAAATGCCAAAGCTAAAAGCAAACTGCTTGATACCAAACCGTGGCAAAAACTAAGAGAGCTTGTAAATACGGCTAACCAATTAAAAGCTTCTTTTGAAAGTAAAAAACTAAGTGGAAGCAATGTTAATGAAAGCAATGACTTCAACCAATTCAAAGCTGATGTTGATGTTGAGTTAAAAACGCTAGAAGTTAAACTTAGTGCTTCAGAGAAGAAAGCCATTTTAGATGCAGTCAGTTGGTACGATGAAAATGCAGTAAAAGTAGTTAAGAAGGTTGTTAAATTTAAACAAGATAAGTTTGACGAGCTTTTGCATCACTTGGGTTGTGAGGCATCTGGCTCTTTACCTGAAGTGATGGCTGACTTTGGTTACTTTCCATTAGCAGAGAGTGCTGTTGAATGTAAAAATTTAGAATTTATCACTTATGAAACTAACTCTGATTTACGCGATGCTGAATCAGTGCCTTTTACTTATAACCAAGATAGAGAAACTGACAATAGCGAAATTCACCAATATTTCCTTGATGAAGTAAAACCTCATGTTTCTGAGGCATGGATTAATTTAGATAGTACTAAGATTGGTTATGAGATCAGTTTTAACAAGTATTTCTATCAACATAAGCCATTACGTTCAATGGATGAAGTCGCCAACGATATAATCGACTTAGAGCAAAAAGCAGAAGGTTTAATTGCTGACATTTTGGGCGTTGGTTTAGCCGAAGTACAAGGAGAGTAATATGGCTGAGTTAGCTTCTATGCAAAAGTATGAATCATATAAGGACTCAGGTGTTGATTGGTTGGGCGATATACCTAGTGAATGGAATGTGACTCCGGGTTTTAATGCTTATGCCGAAAACAAGCGTAACAATAAAGGAATGAAAGAAGATCGTGTGCTTTCACTAAGCTATGGAAAAATAATAGTTAAGCCAAAGGAAAAGCTTGTTGGCTTGGTGCCTGAGTCATTCGAAACCTATCAGGTTGTTGAACCGGGTGATCTCATCATACGTTGTATGGATTTACAAAATGATAAGACGAGTTTAAGAACTGGGCTGTCTGAAAATCACGGTATCATCACTAGTGCGTATTTAAATCTTAAAATTAACGAAAGATTTGACTCAAAATTTCTCTATTATTATTTGCATTCGCTGGATACAACCAAAGTATTGTATAAATTTGGAACAGGGTTACGACAAAACCTTAGCTTTCAAGATTTTTATCGACTTCCAGTGTTTGATATTCCCAAGAATTTGCAAACCGCTATTGCCAGTTTTCTCGATAAAAAAACGGCACAAATTGATGACGCTATTGCCATTAAAGAAAAACAAATTGAGCTGTTAAAAGAGCGCAAGCAAATCATCATCCAACAAGCGGTTACTCAAGGCTTAAATCCTGATGTACCTATGGAGGATTCTGGTGTCGATTGGATTGGCGACATTCCTGAGCATTGGGAAGTTAAAAAGATAAAGTATTTGACCAAAATATTTAGGGGTAAGTTTACTCATCGTCCGCGTAATGATCCGGCACTATACGATGGTCAATATCCGTTTTTTCAAACTGGTGACGTAGCTAGAGCAAATAAGTTTCTTTATGAGTTTAAGCAAACGTTAAATGAGAAAGGGCTTAAAGTTTCTACTTTGATCCCTAAAGGCACAGTCGTTATCACTATTGCTGCGAACATTGGTGATGTGGCTATTTTGGATCTTGATGCTTGTTTTCCTGATAGTGTTGTTGGGTTTAGTCCATACAAAGAAATGGATAGAGACTTTTTGTATTACGCATTAGGTAACATGAAACAACAATTTATGGATTCATCGATCAAAAATACACAGATGAACTTGAATGTCGATCGTATTGGAAGTAACTCGTTGTGCCAACCACCAATTGAAGAACAGGTAAAAATTGTTGAAGTGATTGAGAATAAGTCAAAAGCTATCGATGATGCTGTGGAACTTCAAAAGCAGCAAATCGAAAAACTAAAAGAATACAAAACCACGCTAATCAACAGCGCTGTAACTGGCAAAATCAAAGTACCGGGAGTGGTTTAGCAGGGATGACGATGCAACAGGAAGTAGTAAATAATCCAATGGACATTGCCGTTACCAGTGTAACGGCTGCTCAGTTATTCTCTGGTGATGTAATCGATGTTGATAAAGAGTCGCAAACTGACTTTAAGGCGCGATTAAACCTTCCTGAATATCAGCGACCTTATAAGTGGTCTCCTAGCGATGTAGAAGCCTTACTTGATGACCTAAAGGCTTATTTTTCTGTAAATACTGAAAGCATTGATTCGCAAAGTAAGCCTGCGAAACCCTTACTCTATTTAGGCAGTGTGGTGTTGCATCAGGTTACTAATGGCTCTGAAACTATTTTAAATATTATTGATGGCCAACAGCGCATCACGACCTTGCAGTTGATTTGCATGGCAATTGCAGAAAAAAATGGTAACAGTTACTCTCTGCCAAATATGCAGTATGGTTCGCCAAGTAGCCATGAGCGGATAGCTAAAAACTATCAATGGCTAACAGCACAACCGCTATCAGAGTCGTTGTTAGCGCTCGATTTAAGCCAAATTAACTTTACGGTTGTGATCACACAATCTGAAGATGAGGCCTATCGTTTTTTTGAAACGCAAAATACGGGGGGCGTAAGATTATCTGGCCCACAAGTCATTAAAGCTCATCATTTACGTGCGATACCCAGTGAGATACAAAACAACGTTGCGAGAAAGTGGGAGTCATTTAACTATTTAGATGGTGTGGTTAACCGGCTACTAAAAGCAAGACGCTGGCAGGCATTTGGTTTTAAATATGTACCTTCTCACCGAGCCCCTGAAGCTGTTAAAAAAGCCATAGTAAAAGAGTTTGCCGAGAATACGGGCTACAAAAATGAAGATTTAGCCTATAGCCGAGGTGCTCAAATAAAAAGCTTATCGGGAGCAATATCACAGCAACTTGTTGATGGCTATTTAGCTAAGCAGCCCCTTAATGCAGGTATCAATACGGTTAATTATTTAGCCTATTTTAATGAGCTGTATCACACCTTGATGGTTGAGCAGTCTAAACCTTATCTAGAGCCATTTTATTCGTTTTACAATGAGGTGGTGTTAAAGGCAAATAACAGCGATTTTTTAACGGAATTATTTGATATTACTATTTTGCTATACGTTAGTGAATTTGGAACAGAACACCTTAATGAAGCCAGCTTTTGGTTAGCTCGATGTGTCTTTTCTATTCGACTTTATAATGAAAAAACAGTTAGAGAAGACTCTATTTCTTCATTTGTTAATAAATACCCGTTACTTGATTGGATAACCACGGCATATGAGCACAAGCAGCTAGTTTCAATGTTGCAAAGTTTTGAGCGAGATATAACGCCCGATAATATTGGAATATCAGATAGAGACGGTAAGCCTTCTAATGGAGTAAAACAAAAATTCTTAAAAGGTTATGCTAAGTTTTTTAACATATTTATAGCAGAGCGCACTGGTAATCAAATCGCTGAGTCTTTTGATGCTGATTTAAAACAAGGCATAGCGAATAAATTAGCTGAGCTAAAAGATGCTAATATACAAGCTATACAGGAGTGTGTTGCATGAGTTTAGCTGTATCAAACAACGCTTCTTGTGTTAGTCAGGTCGAAACAAAAGTGCAAACGCCACAAGATTTATTAATAAATAAAATCGTGTTTGAAATCCCATCTTATCAGCGGCCCTATGTGTGGGGTGGTGAAGGCGTTTTAAAGCTGTTACAAGACATAGAGCAAGCATATATTGCAGATGAGCACCAATATTATATTGGCACTGTACTTTGTTCCCAGTTGCCGAAACAAGCAAACAAAGATGCATTAGTAAGCTTTGAGTTGATCGATGGGCAACAACGTATGACTACCTTAATGCTGATTGCCATTGCATTTAAAAAAGCCAATGTTGAGTGTGAGCTTTCAAACGTAGCGATATTAGCGCATTTTCCTCGTGTTACGTTTTCAATTAGAGAAATGGTACAAGGTTTATTGTGCTCTTGGACTGATTTGGAGTTTACACATAAACCTTCTGATGAAGATATTCATAAGAACGAATACACCAAACATTTAGCTGAAGCGTTAAATACGGCAATGAGCTTTATTAAAGAAATACGTAAGGACAGTAAAAAAGGTGAAGCGCATTTAATTAATTTTGCTAAGTACTTTTATCAGCAAGTACGTTGGGTTAACAACATTATTCCTGCTGGAACCGATTTAAATAAACTGTTCGCGACTATGAATACCAGTGGTGTGCAGTTAGAGCAATCCGATATTTTAAAATCGAAATTATTAGGTAAGTTGAGCAAAAACCGTCATGAGTATGATGGCTTGTGGCAAGTGTGCGAAAACCTAAATAACTACTTTGAGCGCAATGTGAGGCGTGTGTTTACCGCTTCCAACTGGAAAGAAATTCAAGATGTAGATCTAGCTAGTTTTGACAAAACAAAGTTTAAGCTCGTTGATATTAACATGCCTCAAGATGGCTTCGATAAAGGCTCTGAGAGCGTTAGAGGGTTAACGCTTGAGGAGATCATCAGTGATGAGTCTCTTTTAGAAAAACCAGAACCTAAGGGTACTACAGGTAGTAGCGATGACGCTGATGAGGTTTTCTGCCGCTCTATAATTAGTTTTCCTTTGCTTTTAATTCATGCATTTAGAATCTATAACGCTCAATCAGGCAATGATGACATTGAGAGCCGTGTTAATGGTGAGCGCCTTAATCAAGCATTTGAATCGTTTGTAATAAATGCTTCTGAAGCTGAGGTAATTAAGTTTTTAGATTGCTTATGGCAAGTGCGATACCAATTTGATAAATGGGTTGTGAAGTGGGTAGAAAAAGCCGAAGAATCTACGGCTGTTTTACGATTAAGTAATGTTAATTTCTCAAAGACACAAAGCAGATTAAACCGAGTACCGACAGAAATTACAGAGCTAAGCCAACTTCAAAGTGTTCGATACTTCACTGGTGAACGAAGTGCTCAGTATTGGCTTACATCTTTTCTAGGCTGGTTAGTTAAAAACAATACGGAAGATAAAAATATAGTACTGGCTAAGTTAGAAGATATTGATAATAAGATGTCACTCGCTTTGTTCCATGCCGAACTTAGCCAAAAGCAGGCAAGTTTTAACTACCTTACGAAAACAGAAGGCAGTTTTGGATCTTCAAATGAAATGAGTGATTATTTAAAGCAAATCAACGGCACTGGGTTTGAGCATTATTGGTTTCAGAAGCTGGAATATGTGCTCTGGAAAAATGAACAAAATAGAGCAGATGAGAAATTCAAAAAATACCGTATTAGCTCAAAAAATTCTGTTGAGCATGTTCACCCGCAACATGAAGAATACGATATGCGGCTAGAAGATAGCTATTTGAATGCTTTTGGTAATCTTGTGTTACTGAGTCCGGGTGAAAACTCGTCCTATAGTAATCAAACCGTTGGTAAAAAACAGGAAGACTTCAAAGCTAAACCCGTATATGACTCACTCAAGTTAAAACAAATTTTTGAGTTGAAGGAAAATGGTGAGTGGGACAAAGACAAGATTAAGCAGCATCAAAAAGAGATGGTTGATTTGTTGACTAAACACTATTACTAAAAGTATATGAAAGAGAGAGTTGTTGTAATTTATATCATAATGTAAACTAACTCGGCTCTTTAGCTTAGGACGAAATTCGTCTAGTCGGGTGTTTAGCCAGACTCTAATTTATTGAACGACTTTATGGTTGCGATATGTTCGCAACCGTCATTCGTTCCTCATGAAGGTTGCGAACATATCGCTTCCTCTAGTAAAGAGCAAAGCCCAAGAGCATTGTTCTTGGGCTTTTTTGTTTGTGGACTAAAGAATGGAATTGATAAATAAACTAGCTACTAAATTAAATAAGAGTGAATCAGAAGTGATCCGCTTTTTGGCTAGTGCACCATTAAAATATAAGGTCTACACGATTCCCAAGCGCACTTCGGGACATCGAGTTATTGCTCAACCTTCGAGAGAATTAAAAGAATACCAGCGTGCTTTTATATCTTTATATCGATTGAATATTCACGATGCTGCGATGGCTTACAGAGAAAGGCTTAGCATAAAAGATAATGCCAAATTTCATTGTAAAAACAGATACCTATTAAAGATAGACTTAGAAAGCTTTTTTAACTCTATTACTAGCGAGCTATTCTGGACGATTTGGCAACAGCACTATGAAATGCCCAATAATGATGACAAGGTTCTTATGGAGCGACTTTTATTTTGGTCTCCAAGTAAGTCATCGACAGGCAAGTTGGTTTTAAGTATAGGTGCACCAAGTTCTCCTCTTCTATCTAATTTCTTTATGTACCAGTTCGATGAGTTAGTCACACGACATTGTGAAAAGCTTGAAATTAAGTATACGCGCTACGCTGACGATTTAACGTTTTCGACAAACGCTAAGAATGTGTTATTTGATATGCCTAGATACATTTCTGAGACACTAACTACTTTGTTTGGAAGTGCGCTAATTATCAATCGCAGAAAAACGGCTTTCTCATCTAAAGCACACAATCGCCATGTAACGGGAATAATAATAGATAATGAAAGTGATTTATCACTTGGGCGAGAAAAGAAACGCTATATCAAGCACTTGGTGCATCAGTATGGATTAAATAAATTAGACAAAGAAAACGTTTTTCATCTTAAAGGCTTATTAGCCTTTGCTAAACATATAGAGCCTAAATTTATAACGTCACTAGAAACTAAGTATTCAGCAGAAGTGATCACTCAAATATTTGAGGAACAGCATGGATAAACCGCATAAGACTCACAGTAAAACCATAAAAACGCTAAAAAATAATGCAGCGAAAGGAAATTTGCTGTCGATGTTTCAGCTATACGAAAACTATAAATCAGGCAAGAATGTTGAAGCTGTCAATGACGAGTTGGCTCAAACGTATTTTGACATGATTGTTGACCAGCTTCCATCAATAGCGTTTAACATTAAGTCAATCAATCTGCATGAATTTCGAAGGTTTAGAGACCTAAAAATCCAATTTGATAAGCAAATGACAGTGATTATAGGGGACAACGGGGCAGGTAAAACAAGTATTGCTGAATCACTATCCAAAGCTCTAAGTTGGTTTAATCAAAATCTAGTTAAAAGTAATGTCAATGGTAAAAGAATTCTTGAGTCAGATGTTAACGTTGCTACTAACAACTATTCTGAATTAATTGGGCAATTTGAACTAGGTGTCAATAGTCCAATAGAGATATCACTAGCTACACCTGTCTCTGGCTATTCAGGCAACGTTTCTGGGGTTGTAGCTCAATCGAAACAAATGGGGGATATGTATAGAAGTATTGCTGAGAAGGTGGATATATCACTACCCCTTTTTGCTTTTTACTCGGTTGAAAGATCAAGCGTTTCTCTACCCAAAATATCTTTAGATAAAACATTTTTGGATGTGGCTAATTCTCGTTTTAATGCTCTTAAGGATAGTTTGGATGCAAGTACCCATTTGGAAGAGTTTTCACGCAGATATATAGAGTTGTTTAATTTAGCTGAAGGAGAAGAGACTCAAGAGATTAAAGAGTCACGACTGACAATAAACTCCTTAAATAAGCTAATTGATAAGCTACACAAAGGAAATCCTCCTCCTGCTGACAGTGAATTGGTTCAAGAACTAAACGCTGAGAAAGAGAAGTTAGAAAATTTACTTGGTAGTAAGTCAGAAAAATATTCTAAATTACTTAAACAAGTTAATCACGCTGTAGAAACTCTCGTACCTGATGTCCGAAACTTAAATGTCGATAGAAGTACAGGTAATCAAAGAATTCTAGTGGAAAATTTTGGCAATGTTGTAAATATTTCTCAACTATCTCAGGGGCAGAAATCGTTAGTAGCTCTTGCAGGGGACCTTGCACTTAGATTAGTGACTCTAAACCCTGATTTAGAAGACTCACTACATGCCAATGGTATTGTCATAATTGATGAGATTGAGCTTCATCTTCACCCCAAGTGGCAACAAGAAATAATCTTGGGTCTTCAAGAAACATTTCCGAACATCCAGTTTATTGTGACAACACATAGCGCACAAGTGCTGTCAACGGTTGACAAAAATTGTATTCGCCAAATTTGCTTTGATGACAATAGTGAATTAACAGTATCAACACCAATTTTTCAGACTAAAGGTGTGACGAGTGCAGATATTCTTGCGAGGATAATGGGGACTAATTCAACGCCTGAGAACATTGAGGAAGCTGCTTGGTTGAATGATTTTTCAAGGTATTTACAAAACGGAGATACAGTTTCTTTAGAAGGCGTATTTACCAAGATAAAAAATCATTACGGAAGCGAACATCCTGTAGTAGTTGAGTGTGAAAGCCAAGTAAGAATATTCGAAATGAAGGCTAGGTTGAAAAGAGACTAATTAACTATGAAAAAGTTGAATAGACCGCAACCTGCTCCGGCTGCTCTGGCAAATTATAATTATCAAACCCATAAATGGACTAGTAGAAGACCTAGTGCTGCTTGCCGAACTCAAATTTGGCAACACTTTCAAACTATGCAGGGAAATTTCTGCGCATTCTGCGAAAGAACAACTTATCAAGGTAATGGGCACATTGAACATTTTTTTCATAAGGGTCAAAAGCCAGATGGCAGTACTCCATATAAACATTTGACTTTTACATGGAGTAATTTATTTGGTTGCTGCGGTACTCATACTAGTAATACGTGTGGTCACTATAAAGATCGTCAAGGCAGCCAAGGTCCGGGGGCCTATAATGCCAATGATTTAATTAAGCCTGATACGGATGATCCTGCATTGTTTTTTAACTTTTTAGATACAGGCGTGATTGAAGCAAAGCAAGGGTTATCGGTACAAAACAAAAAAAGAGCCTTGGAAACTATAAGGGTCCTAAATTTATCAGCGCTTAATGGAGTAAGAAAAAGGCAAATAGATATTTTTAAAAATGAGCTAAAAGCATTGGAAGAAATTAGTGCAGGGCTAGATGACCAACAGTTAGCTCAAGAACTTAATCAGATTAAAAATAGAATTCAACAACAAGAACATCAAACGGCTGTATTGGACGCTTTGTTCTAAAAGTAGGGAGAGTTTATAGGGATGGTTAGTCAAACAAACGAACAAGCGCTAGAAGCTGCAATAGAAAAAGCATTAACAGGAACATGCTTAGAAGACATCAAAGCAGGTGTACAAGAAGCTGTGCCTGATTTTGGCAACAAGTTTTATAAGCTTGGTCAGCCGACTGACTTTGACATGCATTATGCGTTAGATACTAATTATTTCTGGCAGTTTTTAGAAAATACTCAAGAAGAAGAGCTAGAAAAACTTAAGCGTAATAGTCCCAATGATTGGCAGCGTAAAGTACTTGAACGTTTTGACAGACTAATCAAAAAACACGGCATCTTGCATTTACTGAAAAAAGGTTTGAGTGTTGATGATGCACATTTGAACTTAATGTATCCAGCACCACTGGCAAGTAGCAGCGACAAAGTTCACCAGAACTTTGCGGCAAATATTTTCAGCTCAACTCGACAGCTTCGTTATTCAAAAGCTAATCCGCTTCAAGAAATAGATATGGTGCTGTTTATTAATGGTATTCCATTGATAACCTTAGAACTTAAGAATGCTTGGACAGGACAAACAGCGCGATATCACGGTCAAAAGCAGTATCGGAATGATAGAGATATAACTCAACCTCTACTGCAATTCGGTCGGTGTTTAGTTCATATGGCGGTTGATACCGATGAAGTGTATATGACCACCAAGCTTGCAGGTAAAAGTACTTTCTTCCTGCCATTCAACAAAGGTAATGGGCATGGGCAAGGTAATCCGCCAAATATGTTTGGTCATAAGACTTCATATCTATGGGAAGAAGTATTTACCAAAGAAAGTTTGGCTAACATTATTCAGCATTTTGTCCGCTTAGATGGCTCAAGCAAAGATGATCTCAAAAAGCGCACGCTTTTCTTCCCTCGTTATCATCAAATGGATGTTGTTCGTAAGTTAGTAAACCATGCCGCCACGCATGGCGTGGGTCAAACCTATTTGATACAGCATTCAGCTGGTTCAGGTAAATCAAATTCTATTACCTGGGCTGCTTATCAGCTTATTGAAACTTACCCACAATTATCAAATGTTCCGGGAAGCCGAGGTATAGAGCAGCCGTTATTTGATTCGGTGATTGTTGTAACGGACAGAAGGCTTTTAGACAAACAGCTAAGAGATAATATTAAAGAGTTTTCTGAAGTTAAGAATATTGTTGCTCCTGCTTTTAAATCATCAGAATTAAAGTCAGCGCTTGAAAATGGTAAGAAGATTATTATCACTACAATTCAGAAGTTTCCATTTATCATTGATGGTATCAGTGATTTAAGTGATAAACGTTTTGCGGTGATTATTGATGAAGCGCATAGCTCTCAGTCAGGCTCTGCGCATGACAATATGAACCGAGCTATGGGTAAATCTGAAATAGAAGAGGCTGAGGATGCTCAAGATAAAGTACTTCAAGCCATGCGTTCAAGAAAGATGCGAGGTAATGCGTCTTACTTAGCATTCACTGCGACACCTAAAAATAGTACCTTAGAGAAATTCGGACAACAACAAGAAGACGGCAGTTTTAAACCATTCCACTTGTATTCAATGAAACAAGCAATTGAAGAAGGCTTTATTCTTGATGTCATAGCGAATTACACCACCTATAAAAGTTACTATGAAATTGAAAAGTCAATTCAGGATAACCCTGAGTTCGATACAAAGAAAGCTCAGAAACGTTTACGAGCTTACGTAGAGACTAGTCAGCAAACTATCGATACCAAAGCTGAGATCATGCTTGAGCATTTCATACCGCATGTTGTGAATAGCAAAAAGCTTAAAGGTAAAGCTAAAGGCATGGTTGTTACTCAAAATATTGAAACAGCTATTCGTTATTACAAAGCGATAACTAGACAGCTTGAGCAACAAGGCAATCCATTTAAAGCCGTTATTGCATTTTCTGGAACCAAAGAAGTTGACGGTATTGAATATACCGAAGCAGATATGAACGGCTTCCCTGAAGTTGAGACCAAAGATAAATTTGATACAGATGAGTATCGCTTACTGGTCGTTGCTAATAAGTATTTAACAGGCTTTGATCAGCCAAAACTGTGCGCAATGTACGTTGATAAAAAGCTAGCGAGTGTTCTTTGTGTTCAAACGTTGTCTCGTCTAAACCGCTCAGCTCCTAAGTTTGGCAAAAAGACAGAGGATCTGTTCGTGCTAGATTTCTTTAATAGTGTTGATGATATCAAAACATCATTCGATCCATTCTACACTTCAACAACGTTATCAGAAGCAACTGACATTAATGTATTGCATGAGTTGAAAGACTCTATGGATGATGTTGGCGTTTATGAATGGTATGAAGTTGAAGACTTTATTAAACGTTATTTTAATAATGAAGATGCTCAGACGCTTAGCCCAATTATCGATACCGCTGCGAACCGTTTTAATTATGAATTAGAGCTTGAAGACGAAGATAAAGTTGATTTCAAAGTAAAAGTTAAACAATTCGTGAAAATCTACGGGCAGATGGCTTCAATCATGCCATATGAGATTGTTGCATGGGAAAAACTGTTTTGGTTTTTAAAATTCTTAATACCGAAACTTATTGTTAAAGACCCTGACTCTGAAGCGCTTGATGAATTATTAGAGTCAGTTGATTTAAGTTCTTATGGTCTTCAACGAGTTAAGTTGAATTATGGTATTGGGCTCGATGATGATGAAACTGAGTTAGCACCACAAAACCCTAACCCTCGTGGTTCGTATGGTGGTGAAGAAGAACGAGATCCGTTGGATGATATTATCAAAAACTTTAACGAAAAGTGGTTCCAAGGCTGGAGTGCAACGCCAGAAGAACAGAAAGTTAAGTTCATAAATATTGCACAAAGTATAAAGCAACATCCAGACTTTGAAGCTAAATACCAAAACAACCCTGATCCACATAACCGTGAATTAGCATTCGAAAAAATGGTGAAAGAGGTAATGCTGGCTAGGCGTAAAGATGAGTTAGAACTTTATAAATTATTTGCAAACGATCCAGCTTTTAAGGTCTCTTGGATGCAAAGTATGCAGCACACAGTTGGGTTGTGATGAATTTGCTAAATCATTTTTTATAAGGGATAAGATGATGGGAACAAAAAGAACTCCAGATTATCTTAAAGAGAATCAGCTCGGAGATAACAAGTTCAAAAAACGCATAACTAGGGATTTAATATGCAAAATATAAATATGTACATAAAAGAGAATATTGGCTCTGTGAGTTCAAATGTCTTTACAGCTCCAAATATTCCAGAAAAAAAGCTGAATAATGCGGCTAAATCGATGGGGTTAGTTGATGTTATTAATTCAATAGTCGCTATTTTTGATAATACGGCCTTTGGTAGTGCGAAAGATGGTTTTGCTATTACTGGTGAGAAAATAGCCATAAAGGATATGTTTGAAGATCCGTATTATATAAAATTTTCAGACTTGAAGGCCGTTGAGTACATAAAAGATGTTGAACAAAAAAGTAACGGTAAAGAAAAAATCACAGAAAGTATAAAATTTGTAAAAGCCGATAATTCAAGTGTTAATTTAACCAGTTTATTGAGTTGTAACTATGAGCTATTAGCAAATATATTAAATGATGCAATAAAAAATACAGACAGTTTTGAAGAAGAAGATCAGCTAATTACTCTCAGTGAGATGTCTGAAAGACTTAAAATAGCTTATTTAAAAATAGTTATTAACATGGCTTTTTCCGATGATGGTGTTGTTGACGATCAAGAGTTTGCTGAAATATTGCTTTTAATGACTCGTTTAGAATTAACAACAGAGTCTCGTTTTGAAGTTAGGGGCTATATTTCTAATACTGATACACATTTATCAGTTGCTCAGTTACTTAACGTTATAGATGAAGAGGCATCCCCTAGCCATATAAAATCTATTAGGATTTCATTGGTTAAAGATCTTATTAGTACTTACATGAGTGTTAATAATGGAAAGTACGAAAACTTCGATTTTTTAAACAATAATAAAAAGCTTTTTGCTGTTAGCGATGAAGAAATAGATTTAGCCGTTGATGCAATAAAACTAGATTTTAATATGCTTAAAACTGATTTCACAGATGATGCACTTACTAAGGGTATGAAAGAATTATCAGCTAAGGCAGGAGCCGTAGGGGTTCCATTGGCAGCTGTTTACTTATCTGGTTCTGTTATTGGTATGTCTGCAGCAGGTTTAACTTCTGGTTTAGCTACTCTTGGTCTTGGAGGAGCTTTGGGGTTTTCTAGCATGGCTACTGGAATTGGTATAGCTGTATTAATAGGTGTTGGTGCATATAAAGGCATAAAGCATTTAACAGGTGCAAATGAGCTTGATCAATTTAAAAGACGCGAATTGATGCTCAATGAAGTCATAAAACAGACTCAATCTACAATATCGTTATTAATAGGAGATTTAAACTTTATAACGAATAAATTAAATGAGGCTCTAAAAAATCATTCTTTACAAGATGCAAAGATACAAAAACTTATGAAAATGATGACAGCATTGTCAGGCGCTGCCGATGTGTTAAACGAAAAATCTAATCGTACTCAGAACAACTGTATTAAAATGCGTTGTCCAAATGAATTAGATCACGGTAAGTTAAAATCTCTAACAAAAGAGCCTACAAAACAACAAATTTACACCGTGGTAATGTCTTTTTATATTGAGAAGGATGTTAGTAAGGTAGTTGATGGCAATGAAAAAATTAGTAAAGTTTATAGTTTGAAGAATGATATACCAACATCTCAGCTAGATAAGCTTGCGAAAATATTTGAAAATATCGGCTATTTTAATGCAGTTGACGTTATCAAAGGTAAAGTGTCAGGTCTTTTTTCTTAATGATAAATAAAGACGAAAAAGCCTCTGTCATGCTGGTGCAAAAGCATCAGCTAGACAATGCGGATGCAAAAATAACAGAAATAGATGCTGTTTTAGATTCTTTATTAATTGATCAAAATAACTCAGATGCAAACTTAGACAGCATGCTGGAGAGCATGAGTGATCTATTGAATGAATCGGGTATAGTTTTTGATGAGCGAAAGCAAAACGTAGACTCTACCTTAGACGCTTATATTGCTGATACGAATGGCATTGTGCTGCAAAAGAATAATCCAATACAAATGTTATCTACAATTGATATAGATGATGATACTGATTGGAATGAATATATTTATTCAATCAATAAGTATGCTGGTGAGCATGATATTGACTTAACATCAGATCCCTATAATCAGCTGCTTTCTTTATCTCAGAAAGTGAATATAGAAAAACGAATAAAAGATGAGTTTACTCATAAAAATGCCAACTGCGATAAGTATGATTATTTAATAGCAGGAACATGCGGTGTTATAGGCGGCCTTATTGATGTTTTTTTAGTTGGCGCCCCTGGTGAAGGGCTTTTAGGTAAAGTTACTGATAATGGCACTAAAGGGGCTATGGAAAAGTTTGCTGAAGCATTTGGTTTTGAACGTCAAAATAAGGAATCCCAAGGTTACCAAAAATACCTTGATAGATGTGAAGTTAAAAATAAACCTCCACTTGATAAAGAAACGTGGATGAGTAGTCAGGCTGTCCAGTTTTTGGAAAATAAATTTGGTATAAACTATGACCAAACCAGCACCAACAAAAAAGGTAAATCAGGTACAGGAGGAGCTGTAGAAAATCTAACTCCAACAAACCACCATTTAAAAAGTCTTGGGCATTCACCTGATCTTATTGGTTTGTTTTTTTCAATCTATAATCAGTTTACTAGTACATCAAGTTTTGTATCAAATGGAAAATTAATAACAATTGAAACTGAAAGCTTTGAACTTAAAGGTCATACAACCATCGCAAAAATATTTTGTGGATTTGTAAATTGGTTAGGGCACCTTTTTTCAGATATGGCTGGCTCTAATACTTCAATTGCTAAGGGAAATCGTGGTTCTGGTATACCAATCCCATTTTATAATTTGCTGTTATTAATTGATGTTGGCGAGTTTGGTAAGGATAAGCAAACTTTTGCAACTATTGCTACAAAGGTTTTTGAAAAAGGCTACGATTTTCGACATGGTTTGGCTATGGCTATCCCAGTTCTTGTTACCGAGCTATTAACTAGAATTATGTGGGTAATAAAGAAACGTTTTTATCATAAAGAGCCTTGGAAAAATTGTATACCTAGGGCTATTGAGCCAGAGCTTAGGCGAATGCTCCTAGTTGCTCATGGCTCTTTATGCTTAATTGATGCTGGAGATGCCGCGATAAAATCTGGTGGTGAAATAGTGCAGTTTTTATTGAGGACTAATATTATTGGTTGGGTTCGCTTTGGTAACTTAGCTTATAAAGAAGTACTTGCTTGGCACAAGAGTGGTCATATAGACCATGATGCAGTAGACGAGTACTTAAAAAATGAATATATAAAAATGTTAAAATGAACTCAAAAGGCTTAGGCTCAAGTTAATAACTGCATGAAACTTAAACTATGAACACTGCCCGACATAATTCAATTTTAGATTTTATACCTTCAAGTCCTAAAAGTACTTCAGTGAGTGAACTACAAATTGCTTTATCGAAAAGTGGATTGGATCTTTCCAGCCGTATGCTCCAGCGAGACCTACAATCACTATACGAGCAAGGGTGCTTCGGTCTTGAAAAAGACACGCGCAGTAAACCCTATGGTTGGTCAATCAATGCGCAATGGAGAGGTGGTAACGCAAAAGTAATGAGCAGCGAAGTTGCAGAGCATTATTTGCTGCTAGAGCAGTTACTACCGCAATCTGTACCGAGCGATGTTAAACGCTCAGTTCACATTAAAGCAGAGCAGGCTCTTAAACGTTTTAATGGTCATGTGCCTAATTGGCTTGCAACCCTTCCTAAGCCTTCGTTAAAAGTGAATATTGATACTCAGTTAGTTGCGAAAATTGAGCATGCGATTCAGTATAAACGTGCTGTGAGTGCTGAGCTTTATAGGGTGCTTTATGATGAAGCGCATTGGTTAAAGTTTGCTGAATTAAGCTTTTATAGCTTAGTTGAACAAGGCGGTGTTTTAATGGCGCAGTTTATGGTGGGGTCGCTTCACGATAAATGCTATCAAATGCCGGTTTACCGTATTCGTAATGTACACATTTTGCAAAAGACACGACGAGAGCCAAGTACTGAGCAGTTAGAGTCGCTGCGTAGTGCGATTAACAAAGGCAAGTCGCAAGAAGCGATTGAGTTAATTGTAAAAGTACCCAGCCATTCGGCAGTTAATCAGGGGTTTATTGAGCTTGGTGAGCTGACTGATAAGCAACATATTGATGAAAAAAGTGTATTAGTTACCTACCAAACTATTGATACCGAGCAATTAACCGATGAGTTATTTAAATGTGCTCATTGGCTCGAGGTTATTAAACCTGAAAAGCTGCGGCAAAGAATTATTAGCAAGCTTAAAGCGGCCGCTAACATTTATAAATAACTCCAACTAGTTTGGGTGCGTCAAAAATTGACGTACCTGTTTGCTATGCTCCTTTAAAAGTTAAGGAGTAGTTATGTTTCAATTAATTCAACAAAATGATGGTTTATCAATCGGTGTATTTGGCATTGGTGGGTGTGGCTGTAATACGCTGAACAGTATTTTTGAACAGCGCGAGTCTGAGCAGGCGCATTTGTACAGCGTTAATACCGACAAAGTGGTACTTGAGCATACGCAAAGTGATGAAGCAGTACTGATAGGTGCAGAGCTAACACATGGGTATGGTGCAGGGGCCGATCCTAAAGTTGGGCTACAAGCGGCAGAAGAGAGTAAAGAGCAGCTTTTAACGCTTATTAATGGCTGCGATATAATTCTGTGTGCAACAGGGTTGGGTGGCGGTACTGGGACTGGCGCTAGCCCTTATATTGCTCAACTTGCTAGTGAGCAAGGTAAGCCCATTATATTTGTTGCTACATTGCCATTTAGTAGTGAAGGGCAGTTTAGAAGCAATATAGCGCAAGCAGGTTTAAATGAGCTTAAAGAGCATGCTAATGCTGTTATTACTCTCCCAAACGATCAACTTATTGAAGTGCTAGGTATTGATATTGGCTTATTTGATGCGTTTAAACACTCAAACCAAATACTACACTCACTAATAAAATCATTAATCGATATGCTGTGCTTTCAAGGTTTAATAAACGTTGATTTAAATGATTTTGCGAAAATTATGGATTGCCAGGGCGATGCAGTACTAGGTGTTGGTAAATGCGATGAAGAAAGCGAGCTTACTACTGCACTTGATAGTGCACTCAATAATCCGCTGGTTAATCAGGTCGATATGTCATCAAGTACAGGGGTAATAATACAAGTAAATTGCAAAGATGAAATTTCACTGGGTAGTTATAACCTCATTACCGATACAGTACGTCAGCAGGTAAGCCCAAACGCGTTAGTTATTTGTGGTGTTTCAAAAATAGAAACCTTAGCAACCAATTATGAGCTACTGGTTATTGCTACGGGCGCGAGTTCTAAAATGGTACTTGATGACACTAAAAGTGAGTCAAGCTCTAAAGTAGTCGCCACTAAGCCAAAGCCATCTGATATTTTTGACATCCCTGCTTTTATAAGAAATCAATCTGCACCACCTAGTAAAAGCTCTTTATAGGTTTGTAAATAACGACAACGCTGTATAGCAATATGTAAGCGCTACTCTAATATTTGCAAAGGGCGGCTCTTTTTAAGCTTTTGGGTTTGCTGGATTATATTACTCCAGATAGTTGAATATGCATTTATTGTGCTTTTGACGTTGGCGATAAATGTATTTGAATTATCAAATTTAAAAAATGATTTTTGTGTCGTTTTGTTTTTTAACTTAGCCTGTATTTTTACTTCTTTAAGTACTTCCTTCTCAAAGAGGGAAAAGTTTTTATAAAGTGCTTTAATATCAGTGTTATATATTTTATTCGAGTGGTCATAATGTTTACTCATCGGATCGTGATCTGAAACAGAGTGATGAAGCATTTTTTTAGACTCAATTTCAGCAATTGTTGATGACCCAATTTTTTTAGTCAGCACTTCTTTCATATGCGATTTTAAGAAGCTGCGAAGCAGTGTTGGAAATGCTCCGGCTGAGCCTTTTATATTTATATTATCTCGCGGGGCCGCCACCATGTTTTTTGGTGCATGATATTTAAGAGCTCGGTTTAAACTCTCTTTACTTATGGGGTTTGAGCCGCTTTTAACCTTGCAGAATAAATAGGTGCGGTTTATGTCTGGGTTTAATTTTAACTCTTGCTGTATTGCTTTTTTCATCTCGGATGTGAGTTGTATTTTAAACTCTTTTTGGTTTTTCATAGCACCGCGAGTGGTATGGGTTGTTTCAGGAAACGTTAAAAATTTAGGATTATTTAAATCATCTATATACGACAGACGCAGGTTACAAATATTTATGGGCCTTAGCCCAGTAAACATCATCAGTAGTACGGCATTTATTAATGTATTATTTTTAGCTGCTTTTAGGCCTATGTATAGCTGAGAAATTAAAGATATATCAGTATATGCCTTACAAGCAATAGGCTTCGAAGCTCGAGACGATATATAATTATTGTCTATTTCTAGAAATGGATTAGTGCCGTTATTATATTTATTTTTTGCGAACACCCACAGTTTTTTCATTTGCTCGAATAACTTAGCCACATGCGGACCACTTTTCTCTGTTAGTAGTTGGTCAAGCGTTGATTCTATTATCTCAGGCGTAATAGTTTGAAATAATGTATTTTTACCAAAGGCATTTTGAATTGCATTAAGGTAAGAGGTGTATGTTGTTACTGTGGTTTCAGCTAACTTGCTAGGGCTATGTTTATTTATTGACTGTAAGTTTTCTATTTGTTTACTCACTACAAATTCAAATGTGTAATTAGAGGTGTTCTTTTTGTATATTTCGGCCGCTTTTAATTTTGCTGCTGAAAAACTCATATCATTAGAATCACCAATCTTTGTGTTTTTTATGCCATGTTCTTTTTTAAAATGAGTAAAAAATTTAATAATGCCATCATGCTGGAAGACAATTCTTATTTGATCTTTAAGTTGATATTTTGAAAGTCTTTTTCCTTTTTCTTGCGCCAATATAATAGTCGCAAGACTGGCTAGCTCTTCCATTGCCTCGTTAGAGTAGGGTGGCTTAAATGCATTAAATTCAGCCATGCAAAGGTCACGACTTTTAATCGTGACCTCACATGGTTTTACTGAATTTAATACTGATATTGCCATTAATATAAAAACCTTAAAAAAGTTAAAATCATCAAATAACTGATGAGGTCTCGCTCTAATAAGGCAATGATATGAAATTAGTTTTTTTTACAAAAACTTTGGTAAGTCGAAATTAAACTTTTTTTAATTATTTTTTGCTTTGGCCTCTTGGTCATTTAAATATCTCTCAACGACAGCTCTTCCTTCTTCGGTTAAGATCAAATCTTTTGTTGTCCTTCCTGTGTCTCCAAGTGGTTGGTTGATGAAATTTACATAACTACCTTTGTAAACTAAATAAGCTTTAATTCTATCTCTCAGGGCTTTTTTTACGTTATTTTCTTTAAGATTTTTAGCTTGATTACTTTGCATGCCGGTAAGTCTCATTTTTTGGCTTTCAAGCTCCTTCGCTCTTTTCAAAATACTTACTTCATGAATTTTAAAAACATTAAATTTTAATTTTGTAGAGGTTCCAAATAACTCTTCAGACCTATCATAGTTAAGCCCATTCGGATCATCGTTTTTTCTTAGGTGATGAAGCGCTAGTCGGGTTAATTCTTCTGCATGCCTAAAATGGTAGCCGTTATCAACCATAATCGCTTTTGTGTTGGATTTAAAAAAGCTTCGACACATTGTGCAAAAGGCTCCAGCAGATCCTTTCATTACAATGTTTCTTTGATCACCTTTTACTGCATCAACGGGAGAATAATCTTTTATCACCTTATCTAACGATCTTTTTGCAAATGGCTTCCTAACGTCTCGTGGCTGAAGAAATATATGAGTAGGATTACAGTTAGGAAGCGCATTTTCCATCCATGCTCTTTGTTCCAAAATAATCGCACGCATCGCTTTGGTTAATGGCAACTTGTATTCTTTTTGGTTTTTCATTTCGCCACGCACACCAACAACGGATGCTGGAAAGGTAATTAACGTAGGGAAATCGATACTATTGAGCCACTCCCATTTCATCTGCGGAATGTTGATCGGGCGTATGCCTGTTAAAATCATAAATCGAGCAGCGTTCTTTTGATGTATATTCGGTGCTGATGCTAGGTTAATCCATAATTCAGCTATCGAATCGAGATCAGTATATGCTTGGCAAGGTCTAGGGCTTTCTACTCGGTCAGATACATAAAAGTCATCAATGTCAGTTGCTGGATTTTTACCAGAGTTAAATTTGTTTTTGGCAAATTTCCATACCCTCCTAATTTGTGCAAAAAGTACGATTGCCTGAGTATTTGACTCTGCCACAATAATGCGATCAATAATCTTTTCTAACTCGCCCGCTGTAAGTGATTTAAATGATTGATTAAGCGGAAAATGTTGCCTGAGTTTTTTCAACATGCATTGGTATGTTTTAAGAGATGACGCTGCAAACTTTGTCGGCGCAGTGTTATGGCGCTCAATTAGGCTTTTCTCGTAAGCATTAAAAACTGTTTTAACAGTGTGGTTGTTTAAAACTCCCTCCTGCATTTGAGCAGTAAGCTTACATGCTTTTGTTATTGTTAATTCGGGCGTTTCACCTAACTTTGTATTTGCTATGTCAGAGGCTTTAGGAAAGTTAGAATAGTAAATGACATTACCAGATTTGGAAAAAATTAGTCGAATGTGGTGTTGCGCGTCATATTTTGACAACCGCCTAGTGCGCTTTGTTTTAACTCCTTGTTTTAAATCACATTCCTCTTCATAAAGTATGATTTTTTTGGCCAGCGTAGCACACCGATTTATATTATGCATAGAAAAAGGCGACTTTAGCTGTTTCCATTCTAGTTTAGCTTTTGTGTATTGGGCTTTTGTAAGCGTTGATATTGATTTTTTCATTTTGATAAAACCTAAAGAAATAAAAGCCTTACGGCGATTTCTATTGACTTAAATCAACAAGGCAACAAAGAAAAAAAGGCATAATGTGCGGTTGAGGCTCACATCTAAAAGCAAAATTATGTGCTACGAATGTGTGCTACGATTTAATAAAAAACAGTGGTTTTTTATTAAACTAATACGGCTTAAAAAATAGCCTGTAAATACTTTTTATTTTCTTAACTTATTGTTTTAAAATGATTTTAATTGAAAGGGCTACAAAGTGGCTTTACTTATAAATAACAAGTGCATTAATTGCGATGTATGTGTAGATGAGTGCCCCAACAGCGCGATTTTTATGGGAGAAGAAATCTACCAAATAGACCCAGATAAGTGCACTGAATGTGTGGGGCATTACGATAAACCAACGTGTGTCATAGTGTGTCCTATTAATTGCATTAAAAGCGATCCTTTAAATAGGGAGTCATTTGAGCAGCTCGCACAAAAGTATGTAAACCTAGTTGAAAGTGAAGGCTGAACACATAAAAAGGAACATATGCTTACAAATTTAGCAAAAAATTAGCTTAAACTACTTATTAATTATCGCGTTATCATTAATACCTCCTATACTGGAAGTAACTTGATTTAGTGTTTTTTGGTAGGGAAATTAATGTTTTTTTCAAAAGGTAAGCAAAACGAAATAGCCGCTTTAAAAGCTCAGTTGTACCCTTTAGAGCAAGTGTGGGATGGGCTTTACAAAGAAATGCTGGTACTTAATGTACTTTATGATGGGCGAATTTCGCATGCTAACGATAACTTTTTAAACGCATTAGGTTATAACGAAGATAATTTAACAAATAATCAGCTAGGCGATTTTATTGCTGAACAGTCGCGGTTATCACCTGAATACGAAGAGCTTGAAAAAGCATTCCAAAAAGAAGGCCACTGGAGTGGGGCTATTGAATTTGTTCGCCAAGATGGTAATGCAGAGTGGCTAAGATTAATTGTGCACCCAGTGGTGGGTGAGCAAAATCAATTATTGTATTTTTCGGTGTTTGGCACTGTACTTACTAAAACCATTACAACCTCTCGTGAACAAAGCGACACAATAAAAGCGATTTATCGCTCTATGGCTGTGATTGAGTTTGATTTACAGGGGCATGTATTAACGGCAAACGATCAGTTTTTGTCAGCCATGGGGTACAATGAATCAGAAATAATTGGCCAGCATCACCGGGTATTCTGTCAAACCGAAGAAGCTAATTCGGCTGAATACCAACAGTTTTGGAGCAAGCTTAGGCAGGGCCAATTTATTGCCGACAGGTTTAAACGTATAGATAAATATGGCAATGTAATTTGGTTAGAAGCCACCTACAACCCTATATCAAATGATGCGGATCAGCTTTATAAGGTAATGAAATTTGCCACCGTAATTACTGAGCAAGTAAACCGTGAAATTGCTATTTCGCAAGCAGCCGAAATAGCCTATGGCACCTCTACAGAAACAGATAAAACCGCAGAGCGTGGCAGCTGCGTATTACAAGAAACCGTATCTGTTATGAACGAGCTGGCTGTAAATATGGAGCAAGCGGCTAACGAAATTTCGGCACTGGATCAACAATCTCAACAAATAGCCAGCATAGTGCAAAGCATAAGTAGTATTGCCGAGCAAACCAACTTACTTGCACTCAATGCTGCAATAGAGGCTGCGCGTGCAGGAGAGCAAGGGCGCGGGTTTGCTGTGGTTGCTGATGAAGTAAGGCATTTAGCGTCAAGAACATCAAAAGCAACAGAAGAAATTGTGGAAGTGGTACAGCGTAATCAGTCACAAACCCAAAGTACGGTAGCGGTTATTGAACAAGGCAAAGAAAAAGCAGAGCAAGGTTTAGCGCTTTCTAAAGAGTCGGGTGAGGTTATGGCAGAAATTCAAGATGGAGCCCAAAAAGTGGTAAATGCGGTAGGGCAATTTACCAGCCAATTAAACTCTAATAACTGATTGAGTAAATACGTTAAAACAACAAGCATAAAATAAAACCGCGAAAGCGGTTTTTTGCTTTAACAAGAATGCGTACCGGCACATATTAAGTAATTTGAACTGTGGGTAATAAACCTATCTCTGGCTAGAGAAAATAAATTTAACTATCACTGTAATTTAATTTGTTAGTAAGTCTCTTAACCAGAGTTTAGGTGAAGTAAAGCGGCGGGTAATATTTTTATAACAAGGGGTTATTTTCACCTTAGGTAGCATTAAATAGCTTAAAAACGGGCGTATAAACCCTAATAAGAATAAATAGTGAGGTGTGAGTTATTTTTTAACCACAGTTGAGACTAAATTAAGCCAGGCGTTAACAATACATTAAGTTTCGCCATGTAAACTTTGCAGCAATTTGCCATTACGTACTGCAATACGCTAATGGATCACTGATTTGCTTAGCCTAAGCAATGTAAATGGAATAGCTGTAAAAAATGATTAATTGCCTACGTCATTACCCTTTATCTAAAGTATACAAATCTTTATTTTGCGCATTACTTATTACCTCAAGCCCGTTTAGCTTAGCTGATGATGCTGCCTCACAAAACGCTAAAACACTGCTTAAAAAAAATATGGAAGTAATTGAGGTACGGGGTATACGCTCAAGCATGGCCGAGAACTTAGATGTTAAGCGTATGTCTGGCTCTGTGGTGGATGCAATTACTGCCGAAGATATTGGCAAATTTCCTGATAAAAATGTAGCGGATTCGTTGCAGCGAGTACCTGGCGTTGTTATTGAACGCGATGGCGGAGAAGGGGCATCGGTGAGTATTCGTGGTTTATCATCTGAGCTCACATTTACTCAGCTTAATGGCAATTTTATAGCCTCATCACCTGGGGAGCCTTCACGCTCGTTCGATTACACTTTACTGCCATCTGCCATGATAGAGAGCGTAGAAGTGTATAAATCGCCAGAAGCGCGTTTAGATGAAGGCGGCGTGGGCGGCACAGTATTAATGCATAGCCGCAAGCCTTTAAGCATGGAGGCAAACTCAGGTGTATTTAACGTTGAATCTACTTACGCCGATGTGACAAAAGAGTACGAGCCGCAATTTAGTGGCTTATATTCGTGGAAAAATGAGGACGACACCTTTGGTGTATTAGTGGGTTATACCTATCAAGAGCGTACTAATCGCACTTTAACAGGCAGCACCGATGCAAATGTATGGCGTTACACTGGTGGCGGTCAACCGACTGATATTAATGGAAATGCCGTTGATAACAATAACGGTTGGGATACGATAAGTGATGCCAGCGGTAATCGTTATGATGGCGTGTGGTTTCCGCAAGTTGTACGTGGCTCTGTGCTTAATGAAAAACGTGAGCGTGAAGGTATTCAATTTAGTACACAATGGCGCCCAACTAATCGTTTAGAACTAGGGTTTAACTACTTTGGTTTTGCACTCGGACAAGACCGAACCGAATCAGTCATTGATATCCCCGAGTGGTCACTCAATCCTGATTTTTTAACCGTAGTAAACTTGGATGAAACAGGCACCATTGCAACGGGTATGCAATACAATGCCAGTGCTAGCGGTGTTGAAAACGATATGCAATTTCCGTGGATGCGTGGCAGTTATGTACGAGAAGAGTCTACCTCCGATACTATCGATTTTAATTTAACCTATGAAGGCGATAGCTTTAAAGCGCGGTTTGTTATTGGTAACACTCAATCTGAGGGCGGCCCTGAAGAAAGCTGGGAAGCCGCTTATAAAAGCTCAAACGCCGGTGAAAACGAAACCGTTATTCAAAACGCATCGCAAAGCGCTGCGTGGTCTTTAAATGAAAATAATGTATCGCTGAGTATTGATCCCAACACATTAGCTAACTTGCAAAGTGGCTTGGGCGGCGGGCGTGATGCTGGTTCGTCAAATTCAAGCTTTGTGCGCAGCGAACTCGAAGAGGATTATTATCAAGCCGACATCGACTTTTATGTTGATTGGGGGCTTTTAAAAACGATTAGAACCGGGGCTAAATATCGCCATGCCAATTTACACCGCGAGACCGGTAATACGTTTTTTTTAGATCCTAACTTTGATATTGCTGCAGGTGAAGCGAGCGAGCAAGGTATAACGCAATTTGATAGCTACCAATGGAATGGCGGTATGCCACTTGCCGAGGATGTGTTTATTAATCAAACCAATATAGTTGGCGGGTTTAATATAAACCAAATGCCCAGCATAGATTGGGATAAATACCGAGATTTAGTAACCGACAACTACACGCCTTATACCCGCATAGAAGATAACTTTGTATACGATATTGAAGAAAAAATATCAGCGTTTTACATTCAAGGCGATTTTGAATTTAGTGAAGTAAGAGGTAATTTAGGTGTGCGCGTAGTACAAACTAAAACCTTAACCTCTTCTACCGATTTATATACTTATCAACTTGATCACACCAATGATGAAACAGGCGAGCCGGTAACTGGCGATGCGCGTTTTGTAGAAGACTATCAGTTGGTTACACAAAAAAACACCGACACACAAATTCTACCAAGCTTTAACATAGCGTGGGATGCCACCGACGATTTAGTGATTAGAGGCGCTATTGCTAAAGTGATGGCGCGACCAGATTACAGCGATTTAGGCTCTCAGCAGCGTATCACGTTTGTATCAAATGAATGGGCAGAAGACAGAGCCGCATTCAACGAGCTTGCGGGCTTTAGTGGCAGTGGCGGTAATAAAAATTTAAAACCTTTTGAATCAGTGCAGGCCGATTTATCTATTGAATATTATTACGCCGAGGGCTCTGCATTAGGGTTAGCGCTGTTTCATAAAAAGGTTGATAACTTTGTTGTGCCGCTGGTAATAGATATGCAGCAAGAGTTTGCAGGCAAAGAAAATATAGTAGAGAGCGGTTTCATTACCGTTGCGCCATACAGCACAGTGGGTAATGGCACTGATGCGGTATCAAAAGGGGCCGAAGTATTTATTCAACATGCATTTGCAGGTGGTTTTGGTTTTTATGCTAATTACACCTATAACAAAACCAATAAAGCCGATGTAAGTGTAAATGGTGAAGAATTTGGCCAATCGCCATTAATTGGAAGCGCTAAATACCAGTACAACACCTCTGCTTATTACGAAGGCGAGTACTTTACTCTTCGCGCGTCGTACAATAAACGCGGCGAAACAGTACTTGGCTTAAACAGCGGTTTAAATGTATACCAAGACCCTTACGAGCAAGTTGATGTAAATGCCGCCATTAATATATCTGATGGCTTAAGTTTAACAGCCTCTGTTATTAACTTAACTAAATCGGAAACTGTTACGCGTTTAGGTAATGATAGCGATGCGCGTTTATTAAGTTCAAGTTACTCAGGTAGGCGCTACTACGCGGGTATAAATTATAGTTTTTAAAGGAGCAACCTAAGCCCGTTATACTAGGCTTAGGTTGCCATTTTACTATTCATTAATAGAATTATTGTCGGCAAAAATAGATCTAATTGGGCGCAGTATATTATCTAGCGTTTTAGAAAAATGACTCTGCTCAATGGTAACGCTCGAAGACCATGCCTCAGGCATGTTAAGGGCTCCAACAGCTTTCACCATACAGCGAATTTCGTCTCCAACAAATTCATTGGTCAATTCGAAGGTGTTTTTTACCGTGTACGTTAGTGGGTAACCACTTGCAAACCAGTAATAACGAACATCTTTAACGCCTTGAATGTTTGCTTGGCATTCAACTGTGTTTCCTGCAAGGGCATCCCCGACGATCTTTGGTCTCGCTAGAAATGGCTCTGGGAGCTTTTCGATTTCTGAGGTTTTTTGTAAAACCTCAATAAAATCAATGTTAAAGTTTTCTTGCTCTGTTGTTGGGTTACCATTATGTGATTTTAGAGCATAGTCTAATTGTATATCTAGCCTTTGTAAGTACGTTGCAGGGGTGGGGACACGCCCAACTTCTACCCACTTTTCATTACCTGAGTCATCACTAATAGTAACATTGATATACGTCATGTCAGTATCAACAATAAACTCCCAAGTGTGGTATTCGCCATCCCAAAACTCCATTCCACCTTCAATATTACTTTTTTGCTCTGTTAATTCCCCCCAATAAGCTTTGTAACTCTTATAACTTGAGGATTGCTTGGCAAAAATATTTTTTACAGCAGTATAATGATAATGTGAAGACAAGCCATTTAACCACTGACCATTAAGGCCGTCGAGTTCAAACCAGTCCACTTCAATACGGTTAGCAGTTCGCCAAAATAAAAAGTCAGGGTTGTACGACCAAAAAGCTGGGAATAACCCACCTGGTAAGTCACTTTGGGCTACTTTGGGAAGCATATACCGTATCCTAAATACTTTCGGCCCGCTCCAAGTGTAACCATGACCCAGATCATTTACACTGTAAAAAGCACTCCCTCTCCAACGGTCACTTTTTTTAATGAGCGCTAAAGTTTGGATTTTGTCATCACTATCGTGAGGATAAGCGTTGTAGGTACGATTAGGAGCAATGAGCTGAGCGCTCGCACCGACTGCAGGATTAAAACCTGGGGCAGCCCATAGGTTGGCCTCGCCACTGGCACTATGTTTTACTCTATCATGACGAAAGTCATCATAAAATACTCTCTCAAACCCTTCAGGCACGACTCTTTCGTTACCACTATTTACCCGAACCTGTGAAGGACTAATTGATTTCCCCCATTCAGTCCATTCCTGTTCATCATGGATATATCTATAAGGAAAATCTTCTTTATCCATAACCGGGCGAGTATCTTTGTACGGGTGGTCGTTTGGTAAATCAATTGGACTTAATTGGCTATTAGTCGAATCAGCGAGTGCAGCTGAGCGATGTGCAGCCCACCCTGTCATTTTACGAACCATTGCTTCTGAAGGTTCTGTTAAGCCAAAAGCTAAAGTGTCGTAAGCCCAAGCCATATTTCCGGTGCTCTTATCTCCAAGGTAGGAACTCGGCTCATATAGCCATTGTCCAGAAAATCGATCTGGTTGCTCAGTGTCAGTAGATAACGATACACCATTTACAGAAGCAAAAAGCTGTCCATATCGTATCCCTGTTACGACCACGTTCCATGTTTTACCGTCCGCGATAACTTCATTTTTGGTTGTAATAATACGCTTATCGAGCCCAAAGCTATTTAATCCAACGTATTGAATATTCAACCCATTTGATTTGTCATACCAAATTTTGGGCGATGATTTATTCGATCCATCACCTTGATTTATATCTACAAGAGTTGTTTTTTCATCGTTGCCTGTCTCTGCATCAATTCTAAATACAAAAATACACCATCTATAATTCCACCTAGCATCACGCTGGCCAGGAACTGCAAAGTAGCTTCCCGTATTTTCTAAAAATTCAACCCCTTTTTTGCGTCCGCTTTAACAGGCTGCAAAGCGTCTGTAGTTTGAGTCGCATTGGCAATAATTGTGCCTCGGGAAGAATGTTTGGGTAATTTACCTACTTGAGCATCCTCCTGAAAGTACGCAGTCATAAGCCACTCTGGGAAAAGGTTTAGCGCCCAAGGTACTTTTTTCTCACTTGAAATTGCGCGCTCAGGAATGCGCATAGATAAGGGTAAACGTCCTTGAGTTTGTTCTAAAATAGTAACTTTTGAGTCATTATCAACATCATAGTTACCTTCAAGTTCGGGGTATTCATTAGCTAAAAAATTTAATAGCTGGTAGCGCTCTTGGTCACTGTATAAACCATCATTATTAGGGTCAAGGTTCATTTGGGTGCTTAGCGAGTTAAAGCTGAATATTAAACAGCAACTTAATACTAGAGCTAATTTCTTTTTTGGTTTCATAAGTAAATTTCCATATAAATTTAATTATCTAAATACTTAATGAGCTCACAAAAAGTTGTAAGCTTATTATAGAAAAATTTAATATTTACAGAATCAGGGTACGCTCTTTTGAAAATTTTGAGGCGCTTAGCTATGGAGGAGAGAGCAGCTGATTAATTACTCTCTTGCTATAAACTCTAGCGCAGGTATTTTGATAAATCTATTTATTTAATTGGCTTTAAAAAAAGCTTCATATAAAAATAAAGAGAAATTAAACATTTTTTGCGAATCCATAGTATTAAATAGCAATTTATTGAGTTTGATGAATTACATGAACTACTTCATTTTATTTAAACTTTATTCACTGCTCGTATAGGGGTTGTTTCTTAATTACATGAATACTAATATGGTTTAATATTTGATGGATAAAAAGTTATTGGTTAATGAGTTACCAACCGTTGATAGATGATTCTGCTTCACTAATTGAATTTACGCGTGTGTATTTAGCGCTTTTTTATACGTTTGTGGCGGGGTTTTACACCGTTAGGATTATTTATAAAAACCGTTCAACGCCTACGGGTGTTATTTTTCCTGGCGCTAAGTTTTGTACTAGCTGGTGGAATCATATGGCGTTTAAGTTTTTTAGAGCTGCTATATGGTTTGTGTGTGTGCTGCGTGTGTTTGTGCCTGCCACCGATAACTACTTAGGTATGTTTTATACCTTAAATGGGTGGCCGGGTGTTATGTTTGGCAATATTATGCTCACGGCGGGCTTTGTGCTCAGTATGGTTGTTCATTTTCATATGGCCTCACTTTGGCGCTCGGGTATAGACCCAAATGGGCCTCAAACGCTTAAAACTACCGGGTTATATAGTTTTTCGCGCAACCCTATGTATGTCGGTGTGGCAACTGCTCAGTTGGGGTTCTTTTTAGCATTACCAAGCTTATTTAGCTTAATTTGCCTTGCTGTGGGCTTATATGCGCTTTATAAACAAATAGCCGTTGAAGAAGCGCATTTAGTCACGCGTTTTAATAATGACTACCTAAAATATAAGCAAACCGTACCGCGCTGGTTGTAGGTTATTCAACGGTTGCTTTTATTTGCAGATGGCTATTTATAAAATCTTGCTTTGAAAGCGGTTTAGAATATAAGTAGCCTTGAATGTAATCACAGCCCAACGCGATTAGTTGTGCTTGTTGGGTTGGTGTTTCTACCCCTTCGGCGACCACTTCTACCCCTAAGTTATGCGCCATAGTAATAATGGCTTTAATTAGCGCTATACTGCTGCTATTGGCTTCAATATTTTGTATAAACGATTGATCTATTTTAAGTATATCAATGTCTAACTGCTGCAAGTACGCAAGCGAAGAGTACCCAACACCAAAATCATCAATGGCAATGTCTATATCAAGCGCATTAAGGCGTTTTAAATGGTGCTGAATCGCGTTATCTGGGTCCATTAAGCTGTTTTCAGTTATCTCAATTAATATAGTATGAGGTGGCAAATTATACAGTTTGCACGCCTCTACCCATTGGGTAACCCAAATACCGTCGCGATCAATTTCTAAAGGCGAGGTATTTACACTAATTTGCACCGGTGTATAGCTTAGCTTATTAAACTGCACCGCATCGCGAACAGCTTGCGATTTAACCCATTCGCCTAGCTCTTTTATCAAGCCATTTTGCTCTGCTATATCGATAAACTCGACAGGACCAATAATGCCTCGCTCTGGGTGGTTCCAACGGATCAGCGCTTCAGCTTTTTTTAGCGTACGTGAATGGGGGTCCCATATTGGCTGATAGTAAAGTTCAAATTGGTTGTTATTTAAGCCAATGCGTATTTCTTCTATAAGGCGGCGCTTTTCAATCGCCAGTTCTTCCATTTCGTATGAGAAAAACTCAAACCTGTTTCGCCCCTTACTTTTTGACAAATACATCGCTTGGTCGGCTCGTTTAACTAAGGTTTCGACCGATATGCCGTCATGCGGAAAAAACGCCACGCCTATACTCGCGGTTACCTGCACATGTTCGTTTTTTATGGTTATTGTTCGGGTCAGGCTTTTCATTACATCGTGTGCAATGTGCGAAACCGCTGTTGTATCGCTTATTCCTTTTAGTATTAGGGTAAACTCATCACCGCCTAAGCGCGCCACTATGTCTTGCTGTTTTAAGCAGCGGCGAAGTCGCTTAGCCACTTCGTGAAGTAATAAATCACCAAAGTCGTGGCCTAAGCTATCATTTACTTCTTTAAAGCCGTCTAAATCAATAAATACCAAAGAAAATGGTTGTTCAGGTGTGCTTACAAGCTGTTGCAGGTGCTCATAAAAATAACGGCGGTTAGGTAGGTCGGTTAAGCCATCTTGATAGGCATATTGATGCAGCTGAACATTGGCATTTTCGAGCTCTTTTGTTCTTCGTTTTACTTGGTTTTCTAGCAGGTTATCGCGCTGTTCTATAGTTTGCAGCATGGTATTAAAACAGCTTGTTAGCTTACCCACTTCGTCCTTTGAAAGCTCTTTTGCACGTAAGCTATAGTCGTTAGATGAGGTAATTTGCTCTGCTGTTTGTGCTAAATATAAAATGGGGTTTAAAAAACGTTTTCTGAGCATTAGCGATACAAGCAAACTTAAAATAAAGCTAAAAATCATTAATACAATAATAAACCGGCCATAAAAAGCGGCTCTGTCGTTTAGGTCACTGTCGTCGGCGCGCACAATCAGCGTACCGTAGCGTTGAGCGTCAATTGTTAATGGTGTTTTTACTTCTATTGTATGCGGGGCTGAGCTTTCTTGGCTGTATTTAGGCGATGTTACGCTTGCAAGTTGTTGGCTAAAATTGTTTATCACTTCTACCGATACAATATCGGAGCGCATTAATAACGGCTCAATCAGCTCTTTTATTGCGGCGGTGTCGTAAAATATTAAAGCAGTACTAATATTGGGGGCTAATATTTGCGAGAGTGATTTTAGGCTTTGTGTTTGTTCTTGTTTTGCGGTTTTTAGCTCATACGCGCTAAAAACAGCAGTAACGGTAGCGGTAGAAATAAGCGCAACGCTCATTAAAATAAACAGCAGCTTTTTACTCATTGAGTTGAGTGAGAAGTAGTTTTTCATTATTTACCCCTCAACTACACGTGCTAGGCGCAGCACTTTTGAGCTCATAGTAATGCCTGCTTTTTTAAGCTTGCTTGGGGCAACTTCAAAGCGCACCTTACTACTTGAAAGAAAAAATCGAATATGTCCTTGTGCGGCTATAAAGCCATCGGTTTCGCCAACTATCATTGTATTTTTTAAATTAAGCGCGGGGTGGGCATCTAACCACATGTTATAGGTATTATCGGTAATAAATACTATATCACAGCCCTCAAGTGCAGTTGCCTCGAGGGGAGTTAGTTTATTTCGTAAGTGGCGTTTATGTACTTTTCTGTTTTCTAGGGCGGCATTTGCTATTGCTATAAATTGGCTGTCGGGGCTACAAATTAAAAAGTCGGAGCCGTTTTCGGGTGCAGATTGCCATTGCCCTAAACGGGCAAAGTTATATAAAAAGCCTGCTTTAAGCACATATTCTTTTTGCACCGCAAACGCGCTTGAGCTTGTACAAAGCGCAAGGCAAAAAAATAGGTAAAGCAATCGATTTAAAGGCTTAAGCATTGGCTCTCTTAAAATGTTGCACTAACAGAAAACGTAACACACTCGTCTATGTAATTAGGAACCGTAAATGTTTCGCGAGTATTGGCGTATTCTATGTGTGAGCCTGCAAATAAATTTTTGCCTGATACTGCTGTGGCCCAGTTATTGTTTATTTTCCAGTTCCATGTAAGGTCTACAGCGGTGTAGTTATCTGTATTGTAAGTGCTTGAGTTTTCGGCTCTTAGCGTGGCAAAAATAGAATGCTGCTCACTTAATTGGTAATTCAGTTTAGTAAATAATTGTCTGTTTACTGAGTCGTAGCCAATAGTAGGGCGCGTTGCATTAGGTAAGTCGTAATCTATTTTTGTATAGCTGTAGCCAACTTCGCTGCTTAAGTCGTCCATTAGTTGCATCGAGAACAATAAATCACCGCCGGTTGTGGTGGTTTCACCTACCGAAACAAAGTCGTAATCTAAGCTTGTTGTTTGAAGCGCCGCAAATGCTTGTGACACTTCCCCGGCTAAGTAAAAGTTTAATGCAGGTATAAATTGTTCTACATGAGGGTTTAAACTAATTACGGCCACATCATCCGCTTGCGTATTAAATGCAGAAACATCTAAAGACCACACCGCCTTTGATATACGGTAGCCTAGCTCGTACGAGATATAATTTTCGGCTTTTACGTTATCGTTACCATTTAAAAATGTAGCTATATGGTATTGATCTATTTCAGCAATACCCGACTGCATGCCAATAACGTCTGAGATTTTTTGGCCATTTACTCTAAAGTTATCGTTAAATTCAATTAGTGTAGGAATACGTACGCTTCGTGAAATTGAACCCCATGCTAGGTGCTCGCTATTTGGCTGATAGGTAAAGCGGGCAAGGGGTTGATTTTCCCAACCGGTTAAATCGTTATGCTCTATTTTTGTGCCTATAATGAGGTTTAACGTATCAGGAATAACACTGTATTGCGCTTGCAGCATAGCACCGTATTGATGAAGGTCTTCTAGGTCTTTATCGCTATTAATAAAAATGCTGTCTTGAAAAGAAATATCATTAAATCGATAATTAAGCCCCCAATCTACCTGGAGTGCACCGGTAATAAAGTTCATTTGATAATCAACGTCAATCGATTCAAAATCTTCATTTATATAGGGTTGTTCACCATGTTGTTTAAGCCACGACATTTGCAGCATTTGGTTTGCATTATCTGAAAGACGATGCTCAACACGGGTCATTAATCGTGTATCGCGCCTATCTGCAATAGTTGGAAACTGCTGACTGCGGTTAGACGCATCTACTACCCCAGTAAGGTTTTGGCCGTGCTCTGTGTGGGTATGATCCCCTTGCAGGAGGATTGACCACTCATCGCTTGGCGTAAAATCAGCTCTAAAGCCGCCAGCGTGCTGTTTAGTAAAGTCATTAGGTTTAATGCGGCTGCCTTTTTTAGAAGGTGCGGTATTTTTAGTATTATAGTAGCCCCTGTAACTACCAATATCAGAAATATCACCACCATGGCGAAGGCTTATGTCGGCATTTATTTGATTACCTGTAATTGCTTTAGCGTAAGTGTTGCGTGTATCTAAGCTATTTTTAGTAATGATATTGATCACGCCGTTATTTGCGTTATTACCCCATAACAACCCGCCCTGACCACGAATAACCTCAATGCGTTCAATATCGTATAAAGGCACATGCAACGACTCCCAATACACAGCCGCAAATTTGGGGGTATATAGGCTTTGCCCATCTATCATTACTAATAATTTGCTGGAATACCGTGAAGCAACACCGCGTGCAGAAATAGCCCATTGATTGTTATCAAGTTGTCTTACGGCAAGGCCGGGCACCATTTTTAATGCCTCAGGAATAGAGGTAGCGCCCGAGCTTGTAATTTGCTCTTCGCTTAGCACATAAATAGAAGAGGCGGTGCTAAAGGCCGATTGTGCTCGTTTCATTGCAGAAGTTGCTTGAACATCCATCCCCATTAACGCGTCAAGGTCTAAGTCATCGTCGTTTAATGGTTCTGCAGCAAGTATTGGTGAGGCAATAATAAGTGAGCACAATAACTTTTTAGGTATTTTCACCTAGGTTTCTCCACAGGGATCAAAAATCAAAAACAGGATATATTTTTGTAAAACATTTGTTACCACAAAATATTAGCATACTTTATATTGCTAAAAGTACACTTTCTTAGGCTAACTAGCATAAATTACTAAGTAGTAAGGATGTTTTAAAACTTAACGCTAAATTATTAAAGTTTTGTAGTTTTTAAATAAAATTAACAAATAAAGCCTCAAAATCAAGTAATAAAGCGTGTAAATTAGGCGCTGCTTGTAAATTCGCTTATCTAATTTAGCTCGCTGGCTATATCACTAATTATTAGATGGTATGTAAAACGCAGCACACCTAAACACACGTATTAATAAGGTAAATTACTTATAGTTAGCTGGTTCATGCAGGTAAAATAATTTACCCTTAGTGTATTAGTCACTTTTATATTATTTGTTTTTATGAGCCTTCTTTTTTCTATTGCGCTAGCAAGCCTTCCTGCTTTACCCGAACCCGTTGCAAACAATGCCGTAGCTAAGGTTACTGTTGAAAACCAACGCTATTTTTTGAGTTTTATGGGGCTTGGTAAAAACAAACAACACACAGATGTACACAATAAGGTATTTTCACTAAAACTGGGCGACAGCGCATGGCAGCAACAAGCGAGTGTGCCTTCAAGTTTGCCATTAAAGGGGCGCTTAGCCAGTACTGCTGTTGGTTTAGGTGAATACGCTTATATATTTGGTGGCTACACGGTAGATAGCGATCATACTGAAATTTCAAGCCCCGATGTGTACCGTTTCGATATAAAAAACAATACGTATAAACACCTTGCAAGCATGCCAGTACCAGTTGATGACAGCGTAGCGCTAAGCTACAAAGAGCGTTACATATACCTTATTAGCGGCTGGCATAACGATGGCAACGTAAATTTAGTACAAGTTTACGATACTAAAAACAATACATGGCAGCAGGCGTCGCCTTTTTTAGGTGAGCCAGTATTTGGCCAAGCGGCTGCTATTAGTGGTAATACCATTGTTATTTGCGATGGCGTTAAAACCCAAGCAAATTCAGATTCTCGCCGCTCGTTTGCAGGTGTTGCTCAGTGTTTAAAAGGCACAATAAATGCCAACAATCCGCTAAAAATAGATTGGCGTACTTTGCCCCACCCTACGGGGGAGTCGCATTACCGTATGGCTGCTACTAGCTACAATAACAATATTTACATGCTGGGCGGCTCTAATAACCCCTATAACTACAACGGGATTGGTTACAATAAACAGCCCGCCCCGGCGAGCAACCATGTGTGGCGTTTTAATATAAAGCAAAACACGTGGCAGGTATTACCTAATGTAGCTGTTGGCAGTATGGATCACCGTGGCCTACTTGAGCACAATGGGGCTTTATATCGTATTGGCGGTATGAACAACCAACAACAAGTAATAAACGATGTACTAGGGTACGAGGTAGCACAGTGAATACACTTTATATTACCGGTGCAGGGGTAAGTGCTGCTAGTGGCATACCTACATTTAGAGGCGAAGATGGCTTTTGGACGATAGGCAGTAAAAATTATACGCCCATGGAAATGGCCACGCGTGCTATGTATCAAAATAATCCACGCGAGTTTTTAGCTTGGTATTACAATCGTTTTGCAGCCTATCGTAACCATGGCCCGAATGAAGTACACCATTGGCTGAGCGATAAAAACTTAATAACCCAAAATATAGATGGTCTTGATGGCAAAGCCGGTAACAAAAATTACATTGCTATACACGGTAGGCTCGATCAAATGACGTTATTTCATGAGCAAGGCGAAGCCGTTAAACCGCTTATGACTCCGTGGGATAGTGTAGATGAAAGTCGCCTGCATGAGTCTCTTTTTGAGCTATTTAATATTCAAAACCAAACACCGGAGCTTAATCATTCGTTTAAGCCTTTTGTGTTGTTGTTCGATGAATTTTACACCTAGCTTTACAGAATAACCGAAGCACAACAGCGTATGCTCAACGCCGATAAAATTGTATTTATGGGCACCTCGTTTAGTGTAAATATCACCCAAATGGCATTAGAAATAGCCCGTAATTACGACATACCTGTAGAAGTGGTAGACCCTAACCCTGTTCACATAATGCACAGCAACGTAACGTACAAAAAAATGAATGCATTAGAATACATTCAATCTAATTAGAAAGTGCTATATTTTAAAGAGATTGCTAATGTTTTCTTAAATATTACAATCTCTTTATATAATATTAACGAGTCAATAATGTTATTATTATCCTCATTATAACAATACTAAAGAGACTTGAATGAGCGACCTAACTGCAATAGCAAACTTGTCCATTTTACTTGTAGAGCCTTCAGAGGTTCAGCAAAAAATAATAATAAAATCGCTTGCAGAAAGTGGTGTTAAACAAGTAGAAACTGCGGCTACTCAAGCACAGGTTTTATCGTTACTTGAAAGTTACCACCCAGACCTAGTAATAAGCTCGATGTACTTATCAGACGGCACCGCCGACTCATTATTGCAAAAAATAAGACTTAACCCCGCCACTGAACATCAACCTTTTATGCTTATATCGAGCGAGCGTAATAAAAAGTACCTTGAGCAACTACGCCAATCCGGTGTGTTGGCTATTTTACCTAAGCCTTTTAGCGCAAAAGCCATTACTCGCGCACTCAAAGCAACTCTCGATATAATAAGCGAAGAAGAAGTAGATCTTGATCATTTTGATGTAACGCTACTTCGCGTACTTGTAGTAGACGACAGCCGCTTTGCTCGTAAACACATAATACGCGTGCTTGCTGGCATGGGGATCCCCGAACCGGTAGAAGCCGAAAACGGAAAAGAAGCCATAGCGCACCTTAGTGAGCAATCGTTCGATTTAATCGTTACCGATTACAACATGCCAGAAATGGATGGTCGCGAACTAACCGAAACTGTACGTGGCTCAAATGCTTACTCGCATATTCCTATTTTAATGGTGAGCTCAGAGGCAAACGACACTCACCTAGCTAATATTGCGCAAGCAGGAGTTGATGCCATTTGCGATAAACCGTTTGAACCGGCCACAGTGCGAGAATTACTTTATAAAATAATGTCTTAGTCTTTTAAAAAACGGCTAACAACAGCGGTAGTTAAATACATAACTACCGCTGTTTTGGCTTATTGGCTTGGCACGTTATATAACTGAAACGCTACAAAACATAAAATAACCGCAATACAGCTATCAAATACGCGCCATCTAAACGGGGAGCTTAAAACCTTTTTTAATTTTGGCGCAAACAACACTAAGCTACTAAACCAAATAACAGAGGCCACACAAGCACCAATAGCAAAGTGCATAGGCGCGGGTTGTAATGCGCCAATGCTGCCAAGTAGTAATACGGTGTCTAAATAAACATGTGGATTTAGTAAGCTTATAGCAAAGGCCGCAAGGGCCGTTTTCCACCAGCTCACTTTTATTACCTGAGTTACTTTTAACCCCGATGTGCCTTTAATTGCGCTGCGCGCAGAGCCAAATGCTAAGTAAAGTAACATAGCTATACCACCCCAGGTTAACCACGGTAATAACCCCGGCAGCCATAGCTTTAACTCATTAGCGGCAAATACACCTACAATAATTAATGTGGCGTCACAAAGTATACAAACCGCAGCTAAAACAAAACGGTTAGCGCCCGCCATACATTGGCTTAAAATCCAAATATTTTGCGCCCCAATGGCAATAATTAAACTCAGCCCTAACATCACACCCGACAAAAACGACATACTTCAAATCCACTCAAATAAAACCTGTTATCCAATGCCTTGCAGGGTAGGGGGGATTCTGTTACAAATCCAATGAATATATTTATTGTTATATGCGTAAAACTCATGATTGATTACCAGTTACTCAATGCGCTTAGTGCCGTTATAAGTGAAGGCGGATTTGAAAAGGCCTCAAAAAAATTATTTATTACCCAATCGGCGGTGAGTAGGCGTATTCATCAGCTTGAGGCCAAACTAGGCGAGCCCGTATTAATAAGAACCCAGCCGCCAACGCCCACGGCACTTGGTAAACGTTTACTTAATCATTTACAGCAAGTATTACAGCTAGAAGTGGCCCTTAATTTAGAGGCACTTAACGAGCACACAGATTTAAACACCCCGCTTAGCGTAAAGCTTGCTGCTAATGCGGATTCGCTTGCCACCTGGCTGCCCGAAGCACTCGCCGTATTAGATACAGAGCTTGCGTGCAAATTACGCTTTGAAGTCATTAGTGAAGATCAATCCATTGCCCATAAAAGAATGAAAGACGGCGAGGTTATGGTGTGTATTAGCTCATCCCCCGAGCCCGTTAATGGCGGCCTAGTTAGCCCACTTGGCGCCATACGCTACAAAGCCATTGCAAGCCCCGATTTTATAAAACAACATAAGCTTACTGAGCTTTCGCAATTAGCGCATTTACCGTGCTTGGTATTTAGTGAGTATGACAAGCTACAACACCAGTTTTTAGAAGATATTAATGGCTCAGCCCCACTGTTTACCCATATTTACCCTTCGTCAGAGGGATTTAAACAAGCCATGATAGCAGGCCTAGGTTATGGGCTATTACCTACCTTACAGCTAGGAGACTCGCTGATAAAAGGCGAGTTAGTCGATTTATTCCCAGAATATTATATTGATACACCTTTGTATTGGCACTATTGGCAAACCGAAAGCCCGCAGCTTAAAACGTTGCGTAAGTTTGCATTGCAAGTAGCAGGCAAACGGCTAGAGCCTATTAACCTATAAAGGCTAAGCCTGCGTTTATAACTGCCCTAATCTGTAAATAAGCAGTGCTGTTTTAGCGATGTTTTTATTAAGTGAGGTTAAATCGGCGGTTTCGTTTTTAGTGTGCGCACCACTGCCCATGAGGCCTAGGCCATCAAGCGCCATATCAACATGGTTTGCAGCAAACGAAATATCAGCAGCACCGGCATTACGTGGGTTTGCAGCCTCCACTTTGTTATAGCCTAAGTCTTGGCTTGCTTGGCTATACAGTGCAAGCAGCTTTTTATTACCCTCAGTGAGCCCCATTGGTGGGTAGCCGTCTTCAAAAGTAAGCTCAGCTTGGCTGCCATTTAAGCTTTTAGCCACTATTTGCTGCATCACTTTTTTAGCGCCCTCTACCTGCTTTGGCGAAAGCGCCCGTAAATCACCCGCTACATGCACGGTTTGCGCAATTACGTTACTTTTACCAAACGCCGTGGCTGACGAGTTAGCACTATCGTACTGTGCATCAGTACCGCCCACAATAAGCCCCGGGTTAAAGGTTAAATTAGGTTGTGTAGCTAGTTGCTCTCTAAAGTCATTTAAAATACGCGACGCCTCGTAAATAGCGCCATAGCCAACACTGTCACTAAATATTTGCGATGAATGTGCAGCATTGGCCGTTACATTTAACGTCCAGCCGGTATAGCCACGGCGCGCTGCCATCGCGGTTTTAATATTGTTATCGCCGTTCTCAAAACCTAGCGCTACGTCAGCCCAAATTGCGCCATCAACAATGGCTTGTTTAGATAAACTAAGTGGACGACCGCTGCTTTCTTCATCGCCGGTAAGCAGTACTTTTACGCTTACGTTTTCAAGTAAATTAAGCGCTTGTAAGCTTTTAAGGGCGGTAATTATAATAGTATTACCACCTTTCATGTCGGCTACACCTGGGCCACTGGCGGTGTGTTCATCAATTTGTTTGTAGGTAGTAAAGTTATCGTGTTTGGCAAACACCGTATCAAGATGGCCGATCATCAGTATTTTTATTGCATCGGGGTTTTTACTTTTGTGCGCAGCTAATACATGCCCAGCACGGTTAAACGCGCTGCCATCTAACCACTCAACCTCAAAACCAATGGCTTTTAGTTGCGAGCTTGCCAGCGCGCCTACCTTTTTTACGCCTTCAATATTTAGTGAACCGCTATTAATGTTTACCGCTTGTTCTATTTCTTTAAGCGCTTGCGGCATGTTCTGCTCAACTTGTTTTACTATTTCACGCTCGTTTTTATTAAGCGCCGCGTGGCTTGTAAGCGGTAGGGTACTAGCAAGGGTAAAAATAAGTGCTTGGCTAAATTTTAAAAGTGACATAACAGCCTCATAATTGAAGAAAAGAGTTAGGGCGTGTTTATTTTTGATGGTTGAATTTGCAGCAGTGTGTTTGGTTTTTAGGCAAGGCAGAGCCTATGTAGTGTGGTTACTCCCCATAAATAGGCGATAACGTAGCATAAATGCCAGACATGCGCTGCCCGTTGGGTTCTTTCTAGGGACGATAAACTCTTTGTTGCTCGGTTTTTACTTAGCCCACTAGGTTACAAACCTCGCGCCGCGATTTAATCGCCCCTAGATTGAACAAATTTCAATCCGCAAAGGTCAACACGCCCCAATATGAAGTAAAAATACAAAGGGTTCAATAGAAGTAGATTGTGATTTTTAACTAATTTTATAAGCAACAATGAGTTACAAGGTTAAGGGTTAATGGGTGTATGCGTTATTGGTTTAAACTCAGGTATTTAAAATATGATTTGTTAATTAATAATCAACTAGTACAACTACACAGCTATATGTCTGATATTACTGATCTCCACCATTTTGGGGTTTTGCTACATTTAGGAAAAGTAAGGTGAAGCTAACTATTTGTTTACAGGTATTTATTTTATAGCTAGGATAAAATCACTGTAATATAGGGACATTTGTCGGTTTGTAAAACGACAAATGTCGTAGACTAAATTGTTATATGCCTAAGATAAATGAATAATTTAAAGCGTTTTTTTAATATCTATAAATCGCATCTGTTCAAAATGAGTCTAATGATTATTCCTCTTGCTGGACTTATAGGTTACGAACACGGCTTTTTGCGTGGACTATTTGTATTCATAAGTATTCTAATATTAGTTACTTTATGTATGCTCATTCCTTTCATCCATGACCGAAAGAAATATGGTAATAATCCATTTGAATAGGGTTTCTTTATCAGTCAGATATGATTTCAGAAACACGGCATATAACAAAAAAATTAAGTCTCTCACTTCGTTCGCTGGGACGCCTATACGCGGGGCGGCTTCGCCATTATGCCCCACGTATCTGCGCCCCTTATTTAAAAGTTATGCACTAGAGTGTAAATTTTGAAATCATTGCTCTTAAAATTATTTCATAGCAAAGCTCAACTAAGTGTTCACGAACACATCGCAATTAAGGCGTGTTTACAAGCAGTTCCTAAAAATGTTCATACCGCGTTTGATAAACAGCTTTCGGAATACAACTTAATTCAGCGAGAAGTTTCAGACAAAGTTCTTAATTTCTATAAATGTTCACTGTTTGGTAAGTTACTCGAGCCCAGTGTTTTACTTCCTATTCAAACGGGAGAAGTGCTACTCTCTTCATTTACGTTAGTTAAAACAAGCGGTGCTGAAGTTTTAGTAAAAATACATTGTGTTAACAGACGATTATTCTCAGTAGAATTTAGTGAAGCATTGAACAAGTTGAGCGCATCAGAAAACTTAAAGCTTGATAAAGTGGTTTATCAACCTGAATTGGCACGTGCATAACAACCCAATCAACACACTCACTACGTTCGCTGGGACGCATACACGTGGGGCGGCTTCGCCATTATGCCCCACATGTCTGCGCCCGTTATTGGAAAGTTAGCAATACACAGAGGTAACGTGCGGTATTTAAAATCAGTCGTACTATTTTTGGTGGTTTTTATTACCGCTTGTACAACAAATTTGAACACTCAAAAATGGGCTAAAGACGTTTCCTCTCATGAATATATAATTAAACAAAAAAGCGTATTAGTTGATAAAAATTGCACATTATTTGATAAGTTATCTCCGACATACGGTATTCAAACCGCCAATAATTACAATAAAAATGGAATTTGGACGCGTGCAGGCTGCAACCCTCAAATAGTTTCAAATGTGGATGTCGGCACTAAAATTATCATTACTGATATATCAGTGAGAACAGATGCGAGTGGGCGTTGCTGGAATGTGCTAGCCAAACTTGAAAATGGACTTGAAGTATTTATCCCTAGTTGTAAATTTTTTCACACAAACCTGTGGGTAACACCTCAACAGCCTACAGAAAACAACTTGGAGTTTAAGTTCAATAAGGCATACTTAGCTATTGAGTAAAGTATTGCTAACAAACGCATCAACGTATGGACTAATAAAGCTTGGCTTGGTTCGTGCCTCACCAATTATAGCCAAGCTTCATTAGCCCGTTATGCGGGCGTTATGTGTAATGAGTAAGGCAATGAAACGATTTAAAGAAAAGGAGGTTAAAACTCAAGCCGTGTCTGATTTCGGCATGACTCTAGAGCTATATATAGAAACTGGAAATGAAACTATTGATCAAAACATAAATTATCCTCTGCTAAAAATTTATGCAGACGAAACAACAGAGGAAAAATATTTAGAGGTTCCATCTGGTAACGACTTAGTTCAAATACCTGTATCTAAGGTAAAAGCCCTATTAGAAGCAGCAGAATTAGATGTTCATTCAGAATCATGGTATGACAAAAATGTTTTCAATAAAAACACATAACAAAAGTGTCATGTTCGCACGCAAAAACACGCGTGCTGGGACGGGCTTACGCGCTGCTCCAGCCCGCCCCATACACTGGCGTTATGTACCTAGGTTGAGTATGAGAGTATTTTTAACTTTCTTTGGATTGTTTATTTCAAGTTATGCTTATTCAAACGCTGCATTAGATGCAGAAAATGAAGGTGAAGCAATTGGAATTGTTTATGGGCACATCAAAGAAATAGATGTTTTGAAATTTATGTGCAATAGAAAAGTACCTGAAACAGGATCTATCATTTCTGACGCTGTTGATGCATGGATGGTCCGAAATAGCGTTGTAGTTACAAACCTAATGAGTGGCTTGGACAGAGTTCCAGAAAAAGAACGAGAGCAGTTGTTCGAGCTTGGAAAGAAAGTTTCAAATAACACAATAGTTTTGTTTAACAAGCAGAGCCAATCTGAAAAAGAAAAATCATGCTTGGTTCTAGCAAACAAATTAGATTCTGATTTTTACAAAGAAGAATATCCAGTAGCCTACAAGCTTATGGGCAAAGGTACATAACAAGCGCATTAATGAATGGACGTCTAACGCTTGGCTGACGCTCGTTCCTCGCAATTTTAGCCAAGCATTATCCGCCCATTATGCGGGCGTTAGGTATACAAGGAAGTTAGGTGCCAATTTATATCAAAATTGAACAATCGAATGAAAAGCTAGCTCACTTAGCAAAAGGTCATTGGGAACTGCCTATCCAGATCCAAGAGCTTGAAAGTTGGCTGTTAGAAAATCCTCTTAATTTAACTCCATCAACATACATTGCCGATGTAGGTTTTAGCATAAGACAGAATGCTTGTGGTGGTGGAGCTATTCTATCACCAGAAGCTATGTCAATAATGAGTAATTTGGGTATTAAATTATATTTGTCTGAGTATGGTGAGTAACGTAAACATAACAAAGCATCAACTAGAGAATTAGGTGTTATGCTTTTTATTGGGAGTATCATGAAAGTAAGTAACCCATTGACTATAGTGGCAATTTTTTCTGGTGCAGCTGAGACATTTGCAACGGGAGCTCTAGTTGCTTTACCCTTATCTTTACAAGAAAAGTTCATCTATTTTGTAATGTTCTTCCCAGTGTTTATCGTCACGCTTTTTTTCTTTGTGTTAGTCTTCAAACCTCAGGTTTTATATGCACCTAGTGATTTCTCCAACGAAGAGCATTTCTTACACGCAAACCAACTTAAAGAGGTTGTCGCACAGGAGACTGAAAAGGTTCTTTCAGAAGCAAAAGAAAGCAACCAAATCACTGGAAACCTTAAAGAGCTTTCAAATAGAGTTGCAGAATTAACGGTTAAAAGCTGGGAACATGAGCTGGATGAAAAGGTTCATAAATATATGTTTGAGCACTCAAATGAAGCTTTTACGCACCGAGGACTCGGACATATACTTCTAGTGGGGAAGTCATCTATTTTGGCATCACTGATTCGTCTAGAGGTAGATGGGAAAATTCTTTCGGGTATGGATGGCACTGTTAAAGTGTGGCAAGCAAAAAAATAGCAAAGCGGTTAAGATCATTGCCAACACTAGGCATTTTCGGTTTGCTTTGAATTTAGTGTTTACGACATAAAGATTTAAGTTAGGTGTAGCCGTTTCTTAATACTTAATTCGGCGTTAGAGGTCTTCCGGTAAAGGGTAAATTGTGGACGATAATATAGATGATAACCCTGAATGGGTAACTCACGGCAAAACAATCAAGCAACTCATCAAAGAGCTGCAAACGTTCGAGAATCAAGACTTAGAGGTTCAGATTTCAGTTGATGGTGGTGAGTCCTTCAAATGCATAAGTTTAGTTGGCAAGCACAATAATGGCGGGGTTCAATATTGTGTTCTTGAAAATTTTGAGTAAATGTTTAGGCGTTATAAATACATGAGAATCTAATGAAGCAATACTCTGTAGTAAAAGTTATATCTCTTAATAAAAAGTTTATCTATTCAGAAAAAAGCTTTGGCTCAAGAGCTCCTCAAGTCGGTGATGTTGGAACAATAGTTGAAGTTTATGATGGAGCCTTTGATATTGAATGTTGCGATGAAAATGGTGTTACTATTTGGCTTGAAATATTCGAACCTAGTGATGGTGATTTAGAGTTACTGTACATATAGTAAGCTTTTATTAGTGACGAATACTTTCCCTGCATTCTATCCAGCCAGTATTTATCAAAAACACCCGTCAGGTTTAACGCCATTGGCATTAAACCTGAAAGCTCAAATTCAACCAATCATCGTTAATTAGTCGGCATTAAATATATCTCGCGCACGTTGTTGCGCTGGTTTGCTTCAATGGCAAATAGTACGGCGTCGGCCACATCTTGTGGGTCGAGTTTGTCGGGTTTTGCTTCATCAAAAAATGGAGTGTTTACCATGCCAGGGGCTATGGTGGTACAGCGGCCGTTCCACTCGCTCATTTCCTCAGCTAAGTTTTGCCCAAACCCGTAAGCAAACCATTTAGTTGCGCCATAAATAGAGCCTTTTATTGGCTTACGGCCAGCGGCTGAGCTGGTTAATATAAAGTGGCCTTTGTTTTGGCGTAAATGAGGCAGGGTTGCTTTTGCCGTCCACAGCAGGGCTTTAATGTTTATATCTATCATGGTTGACCATTCATCGGGGTCGCCTTTTTCAGTGCCTGCGGTTGAAACGCCCATACCTGCGTTGGCAAATGCGGCATCTAGTCGGCCAAATTTTTTAAGCCCTTTTGTTACTACGTTTTCAAGTTCGGTAAAGTCGGTGGCATCTGCGGGTACACTCAGTGCGTTATCTTCACCTAACGACTCAACTAGTTCAGCTAATTTATCTTCACTTCTGGCGGTAAGAATGACTTTATGGCCGTTATTAACCAATGTTTTTGCACTCGCTTCACCTATGCCACTAGAGGCACCTGTAATTAGAACTACTTTTTCTTTCGCCATGATTATTTCTCCTATGTTTACATATTCAAAATGATAAGAACGGTTTAACTAATACGTGCTATTAACTGTACCAGTTCTGGGTTAACGGGGCTTGAATGCAGGTCACTTTACGAATGAATTATTTGGATTATGTTAGGTGAGTGGCTTTAATGGGTTTTTGCAAAGGTGGAGTGTTCGTTTTTGTTATACTTTTTATAAAAAAAGCGCACCTTAAAGTGCGCTATACGTTTATTGTGTTATGTCAAAGCTAACTGAAAGGTCCTCAGTTTGCGGTACACTAATTTGCTTAAGTTGATAAACAGTGAAATCAGTATCTTCTAGCTCTGCATCGTCTATATGTGCGGTGCACGTATAGCCAAGTTGGTAGTCTCCCGGTGTAATGAAGGCAAGCTCAAACTCATATTGGTTATCGTCTTGGTCAAATACAACATTTGCGGTCGCAAGTGGGGCATCTTCTGGGGTTTGCTCATCTATTTCGTATATATCTTTAGGTACTTGAGCATCTGATGAATATAAATATACGGCGTGTCCAAACGTTGAATCTGCAGCAGTGGCGATATTGTCTGTTTCACAGTTATTAATAAGCGCTTGGCTTACTGTGCCTTCAACTTCTTGTGACTCAGAAAGATTTTGTAATCGTACGCCTCTAGGTTTTAAAAAGATCTCCTCATTATTTTGGGGATCGACCAGCGATTTTTTTAGGTCAAATTCTAAAACAAAGTCGTTATCAGTTTGGTTAAGTGTAAAGCCATCGAGTTGTATTTCGCCTACACCATCATTCCCTTTTCTTTTAACCACGAGCGGAGCAATGCTGTCGTCTTCGTATACTACGTGAGATGTAAAACTAAGGTTATTAGTATCGCCATTTATAACCTGAGCGCGGATCCACGAGTATTCGCCTGCTGGCACTTCTTGATCGTCAAGCAGCTCAAAAACATCGTCACCGGTGTAATCGAGCAAATTAACCATTTGTGGTTGAGATGCGTCAGCTTCACTTCGGGTTTCAAAACTAAATTCTTCATCGCCTTGTGTTTTAATAGTGATTGAATCAAACACGACGTTAACCGCTTTTAAACCACTAACCGGCGCATCTGACACACCAAGGCTAAAGGTTGACTTGTCGCTAGATTGTGGCGGTGTTGTGCCATTGTCATCACTTGAAGAGCCACACCCGGCTAATGCAAAAAGAACGGCGCTGCTGACTAATGTTGATTTAAAATTCATGATTTACTCCTTTAGTTTATAAAGCGAATTGTAGAAGGGCTAAGCTGAATTTAGATTGAACTGGTTTTTAGAATAGTTACTTGAAGTTAATCTTTATTTTACTTTGCGCATTTTTGAACAAAAGTATGTACGCCATAGGTTAACTAGTTTGTGAGCACTAAGGTTTTAAGTGTGAAAATTTAAGCGAAAAAAAGAAAAACTTTGCCCAATTAATTTGCTGATATAGGCACACCTTCCACTTATTTTAATGCTATCGCTTTAAAATTTTTACTATATACTCCCGCCACTTCTTTTGAAGTGTATAGATTTAATTCTTGCTGATAATCAGCCCATAGTTGGAATATGTATGAAAGATAAACTTATTGTGTTTTGGCAAAGCCATTCAGAAACAATCATCACTTTAGGTTACAAAGTGGTATTAGCCTTGGCTATTTTAGTTGCGAGTGCGCTTATTGCGCGTTCAGTAAAAAAAGCGATTAAAAATTCTAAGTCGCCATTAAAAAAAGTAGACGAAACGCTACTGCCGCTTTTATCGAGCATTGCGGGGTATTTAGTTTACATAATTGCTGGGCTGTTTATTTTAGATATTTTTGGCGTTAATACGGCAAGTTTAATAGCGCTAATGGGCGCGGCGGGTTTAGCGATTGGTTTAGCCCTTAAAAACACCTTAAGTAATATTGCCGCTGGCATTATGCTACTCATACTGAGGCCATTTAAAATAGGCGATTTTGTAGATGCGAGCGGCACGCTTGGCACAGTAAACGAAATAAACTTATTTACGACCATTTTTAAAACCACCGACGGCCTGTATATCGCATCACCTAACGGAAAAGTATGGGGCGGCAACATTAAAAACTTTACCCGTAACGGTAAAAGGCGCATGGATATAGTGGTGGGAATTTCGTACGCCGACTCTATTGATGTTGGCTTAAATGTACTTAAAGAAGTTGCCGAATCAGAAAGCCGATTACTTGCAGAGCCTGCGCCTAAAGTAATGGTTACTTCAATAGGCGAAAGCGCAGTAAATATTCAATTACGTGCATGGGCTGTAAATGGCGATTACTGGCAAACCGTGTGGGATTTAAATAAACGCGTTAAAGAGGCCATAGAAGGCGCGGGGCTGAGTATTCCGTTTCCGCAGCGAACGCTGCATATATCTGAGTCGATGGCATCGGCAATAACGGTTAATAACGGTAAATAAAACCTTTAAACACTATTAGCACAAACACAAATAAAATAGCGAGCCTTGGCTCGCTATTTTTGTATCAGCTTTTTGCTGACGAGTATTAACCTTCTAATTGAAAGTCGTATACCGAGCCTAAGTTAAGTAGCTGGGTTAGTTCATCCAGTGCTTGGTAGCTTTCGGTAAGTAGGGCTGAGTCGGCAAAGTCGCTTGCACCTAACTTATCGCGGTAGTTACGCTTTGCCCAGTCACAAAGCTGAGTGTATTTAGTATCGGTTAAAATAACCTCAGGGTTTACTGCAGCAAGTTCTTGTTGGTTAAGGGCTACACGTAAACGTAAGCAGGCAGGGCCGCCGCCATTTTGCATACTTTGGCGCAGGTCAAAAAACTGCACTTGGTTTACTGGGTTATCCGCTAAAATCATTTCTTCAATGTAGGCGTTTACTGCGCTATTACGTTGGCACTCTTGTGGCGCTACTAATAGCATTGAGCCATCATCTAGGCTTACTAATTGGCTATTAAACAAGTAACTGCTTACTGCATCGCTAATGCTTACTTTATCGGTAGGTACTTCAATTATGTATAGCTGTTTGCTGCCGGTGTAGGCATCGCGAATTTCTTGCAGGGCATCGTGTTGGTTTAAAAATGCTTGCTGGTGGCAAAGCAATACGTTTGCGTTACCTACTGCAATTACATCGTTATGAAACACGCCTTGATCTATAACATCTGGATTTTGCTGCAGTAAAATTTGGCTCGATTCTTTTAAATTATGTAATCGGCAAATGGCTTCTGAGGCTTCTAGTGTTTGCCTTGCAGGAAACTTAGCCGGTTTTGGTAACTGGCTGTTAAAGGCACTTGCGCCAAATACAAACATTTCTAGGCCTTGCTCGCCGTGGCTGTCGCAAAGTCGGGTGTGGTTAGCCGCGCCTTCGTCGCCAAAAAAGCCCTGATCGGGTAAATGCGTGTGGTGTGCAAAGTAGCTATCGTTATTAAACATGGCTTTTAGTAAGCGGGTAGTTGTAGCAGGCTCTAAGGAGCGATGAAACTTATTGTTTAAATTAGCTGAGGTAAAGTGCACTTTGCCATCGAGGGTGTCTGGCGATGGAGAAACAGTAGCGGCATTGGCAGTCCACATTGCAGAGGCCGAATAACACGCGCGCAATAAAATAGGGTCGGCTTTAAATGCTTTATGAATAACTTGCGAGTCGTTGCCGGTAAAACCTAGGCGACGTAGTACGTTTAAATCGGGGCGTGCATGGGGCGCAAACACACCTTGTGTTAGGCCTTTGTCGTGCATGGCTTTCATTTTTTCAAGGCCTTGTAACACAGCTTCTTGAGGGTTTGAAAAACTTGCCGCATTATTTAACGAGGCAACGTTACCATACGATAAACCCGCATAGTTGTGAGTAGGGCCAACTAAGCCATCAAAATTTACTTCTAAGGCGTGCATACACGTTCCAATCATATTGTTTTTAGTTACTTAACAATACAACGCAATGGCCGCGCTTGCAAAGCCTATAAATACGAAATTTATCGGCTGTAAACTCGCTCTTTATCGCACGTGGTATGGGTATTACTCGGATCGTTTACCTGCCATACGCTAATGTCTAAACGCCATAGTAGGTAAAGGGTGTGGTATAGGTTAGCCATGGTATTTTCCTTGAAAGTTTCACTGAACACATCTGTACTTTGAAAGAATTATGCCAACTGTTAATTGAATATTTTATGAATACAAATCAGATATTTATTAAAACACTAAAAATAACTTTTGAGCGCTTAGCACCACTTTGGGGCTAAAAGGCTTAAAAGTTGCACCAAAAAGCCACGCAGCAGGTGCGTGGCGTATGGGTTATACGCTGTATTTAGCGCCCTACTTTACCCTTTACTAGTGGGTCGAACGACAGCACACTAAATTTTCCTTGGCTGGCATTTTTACCGTTATTTAATACTGGCGAGCGGTGTAGCTCATCTACGGTAAAATATATTTTATGATCGGCGCCATAACTAAAGCCATCAGGCCAGCTTAAGCGCTCGTCTTTAAATAATACCTGATATTTACCGCTTGGTTTTACTACACCAATTGCGCCGTTGGTTATGTCGGTAACATACACATTGCCGCCGCCATCAACAATAATGCCATCTGAAATTGGTTTAGTGCCGTAACGCGTTACTTTACTTTCAAGGGCGCTTGCGCTCAGGCTTTTATTGTTAATATCGCTTGTGGCAATACGATAAACCGACGTGCCAGACATAGAGCCAAAGTAAAGCCACTGTTCACTTGGGTCGAGTGTGATTGGGTTTACGCCTAAACGTGCTGGTTGGCCGCCTAGTTTCATGGTGCGCCCTTCAATGACCATGTCGATGTTTTCGGCTGTGGTGTATGGGCTATTTTGTAAGACTCTGCGCGCCTCACCTGTTTTTAAATTTACGGTAATAATAGCGGCTTGGCTGCCTTGTGCGGTGTCGGCAATGTATACAACGCCGTGTTTATTATCGATAACTAAATCGTTTAAAAACGAGGTGTCGGTAATGGTGGGTTTAGCTAAATAAATTATTTTATGCAGCTGCTCTTTGTTGGTATCCCATCCGACTAAACGCCCAGCATGATCAGGGCCTGATGTATCAAGCATCCATAACACGCCATCGGCAGATACATTTATGCCAAGTACGTCGTAAAAGCCTTTGCCGTTTTTGTACGCGTATGCCCATTCTTCATTAGGGTAGGGTTTGGTGGTGCCATCGCTTAATAGCTCCATAATTTTTTGTTTTTGGCCGTAAAAACCATGTACCGATAAAAACTTACGACCCGATGGCGTAATAGCAATATTACCTGGTGGGTGTTGTGCATCAAATGTAGCAACTGTTTTTAAATCGGTGTGCGTAGGTTGGGAATTCGCAAACACACTGCTGGTTAAAAACGCAGTGCTACAGGCTGCAACTAAAAGTATTTTTTTAATCTGGTTCATGCTTAAAAGCCTTCTAAAACAAGTTTACCGCGTGAGGTGTGCGATTCTAAAATTTGATGCGCTTTATATAAATTAGCGGCGTTAATTAATCCTAAATTTTGCCCAAGCGTGGTTTTAAGTATACCTGCGTCTATCAGCTCACTAATTTCATTAAGTAAGGTGTGCTGCGCTGTTATATCGGCGGTAGTAAATAGCGAGCGGGTAAACATAAACTCCCAATGCACTGAAATACACTTACGCTTAAACTTTAAAATATCGAACGATGTAGGGTCATCTATTAGCGCAAATTTACCTTGCGGTTTAATACACTCCACTATTTGGTCTTGGTATTGGTCGGTATGGGTTAAGCTAATAACGTAATCAAACTCAGCTAAACCCAGTTCTTTGCGCTGCTCGTTTAAGTTTTTAGTATGATTGAGTACATGATCCGCTCCTAACTCTTTAAGCCAGGTTACGCTTTGCTCGCGTGATGCAGTACCTACCACCTTTAGCCCCGTAAGCTGCTTGGCAAGCTGTACTAAAATAGATCCAACGCCACCTGCGGCGCCAATAACTAAAATAGATTGCTGAGTATTTTGCTTATTTTTAGGCACTTGTAAGCGCTCAAACAGCATTTCGTAGGCGGTAATACTGGTTAGCGGCAGCGCTGCGGCTTGTGCGTCGGTTAATGTTTTAGGCGCACCCCCTACAATACGCTCATCAACTAATTGAAATTGCGCATTACTACCTTGGCGCGATAAATCGCCAGCGTAAAATACACGATCTCCCACATTAAATAACGATACCGACTCGCCAACGGCTTTTACAACGCCTACGCCGTCCCAGCCTAATACTTTGTAGCCTTGCTCTGGCGCTACATTTGCACGTATTTTTGTATCTACAGGGTTTACCGAAATAGCCTTTACTTCAATAAGTAGGTCGTGCCCGCTGGCTGTTGGGGTATCAAGCTCAATTGCTTGTATAGAGCTTGCTGTAAGCGTTTTAGTGTTTTTGGTGTAGCCAAATGCTTTCATGTGCGTTCCTGATGATTTTAACCAAGTGTTTTTAACTTATAAGCACTATAGCTCAGTTGAAAAATAGAAAAAGACATGAAAAACTAAAGCACTTTCAAATTTTAATTGAAAATATGCGATCATTTAACGATATTCAAACTTTTATGGATGTAGCCAGTTGCGCCAGTATTTCTGAAGCTGCACGGCAAAACGAGCAAACCCCAGCGGCGGTAAGTGCAGCTATTAAGCGCCTAGAAAAAGACTTAGGAAACGTGCTGTTTATTCGCTCTACTCGCAGCTTACGCTTAAGTGTGGCAGGGGAGCAGTTTTTAAGTTACGCCAAAGACTCCCTTTCGCTTATTCAACAAGGGGTAGCTGCAGTACAAACCGCAGTGGGCGAAGTAACGGGAACGCTACAGGTATCGGCCCCGTGCGACTTAGGGCGCAATAAACTAAGTGAATGGCTTAATGAGTTTTTAGCACACTACCCGAATGTAAAACTTAAACTGCACTTAAGTGACGAAGTAAGCGACATTTACAGCCAATCAATTGATATTGCACTGCGCTTTGGTGTACCAAAAGATTCGCAGTTAATTGCAGCGCCACTTTTTTTAAATAATGCGCGTATTTTAGTGGCCTCTGCTGAGTATATTGCTAAAAATGGATTGCTTACACATCCACTTAATTTAACGCAGCACACCACCATTACCTTTATGCGCTTTGGCGAGGTGTTTAAAGAGTGGCGATTTTATAAAAATGGCGCAGTGCAAAAAGTACAGCTAAATTGCCAACACATAGTAAACGATGGCGAAATGGTTAGGCGCTGGGCGCTAGAGGGCAAAGGCATTGCGTATAAGTCGTACTTAGATGTAATTGATGATTTAGCAAGCGGGCAACTCGTTCATTTATGCCCCGAGTGGCAAAGCGATCCGCTACCGCTTTATATGATGTACGCCGACCGACGCCAAATGACCCCGGTGATCAGCGCATTTAGGGCGTTTATTCAACAAAAAATAACCGCGTTAGTTGGCTAACTCATCATCGTTTTTAGTTGTTAAATCGCTTATTACTAAATCAAGCAGCTGCATTAGCTGTTTGGCTTGTGTGGGGTCTACACTTTCAAACTTACATAATATAGTTTTTGGAATATCAGCAGCTTCGTTTTCAAGGGCTTGCCCACTTTGGGTAAGCTGAATTAGGCGCTTACGCTTATCGTGCTCATCTTTAATAACAGCCAGTAGAGACTTTTCGGTCATTTTTTTGAGTATTTGAGTCATAGCACCGCCATCAATAGCGGTTTTATCTATTAGCTGCGCTATGGTTATTTTGTCTTGCTCCCACAGCGCCATCATTACTACATACTGCGGATACGTTAAATTAAGTGCAGCTAAAGGCTCACGGTAAGCACGTGCAATGCTATTTGATGCCATATATAACCTATGACACAGCTGATTTTTTAATTTTAATTGCTCAAATGACATACCCAACTCCTAGTGCGTTAATACCTTCAACTCACAAAACATTTTAATTTGCATGCAAAGTATTTGCAATCTCTAATTACTTGCCCTATTATTTTGCATGCAAACTAAATTAATTGATAAACTTTGGAGTTCACTATGAATGTATTACAAAACGTTGCCTACACAGCAAAAGCGACTGCAACCGGTGGTCGTGAAGGTGTAGCTAAATCAGACGATGGCCGTTTAAATGTAAACTTATCAACCCCAAAAGGGCTAGGTGGCGACGACGGACAAGGCACAAACCCAGAGCAATTATTTGCAGCTGGTTATGCAGCGTGTTTTATTGGTGCACTAAAATTTGTAGCCGGTAGCGAAAAAATTGCGCTACCAAGTGATACACACATTAACTCTGAAGTATCTATTGGCGCGATTGAAGGCGGTTTTGGCATTGCAGTTAAATTAGCTGTATCACTCGGTGATATGGATAAAACAGCAGCGCAAGAGCTGGTAAATAAAGCACACCAAGTATGCCCATACTCAAACGCTACTCGCGGTAATATTGAAGTAGAGCTTTCGGTTATTTAATTAACTGATCACTTAGCATTGTAATAGCCCAGTGGTTTGCCACTGGGCTTTTTTGTATGCAAAGTTTATGAAATAGCTTTATAAATACATGAAAACAGCATGATTAAATTAACCCATGTACCATCAATTGACACAGCTGTATTTGTCTTGCAGTGATTAAGTAAGCAGCTCTTTAATGCTGAAAAATGTTGGGAGGATGAAAAGGGTTAAGGCGTTCTGCATGAACGCCGATAGAGGGCAAACTTTATCGTCTGTATTGGGTGTGCTTACAACCCTAACTCCGACAGTCCTGGGTGATCGTCGGGGCGGCGCCCTTGGGGCCAGTGAAATTTGCGCTCTGATTCTTTGATGGGTAAGTCGTTGATGCAAGCAAAGCGGTTTTGCATTAAGCCATTTTCATCGAATTCCCAGTTTTCGTTGCCGTAGGAGCGAAACCAGTTGCCGCTGTCGTCGTGCCACTCATACGCGTAACGCACGGCAATACGATTTTCAGTGAAAGCCCATAACTCTTTTATCAGCCTATATTCCAATTCTTTTTCCCATTTTCCTGTTAAAAATGCAGCGGCTTCTTCGCGGCTGTTCACGAAAGAGCTGCGATTACGCCATTTGGTATCCACTGTATAAGCAAGTGATACCTTTTCAGCGTTACGGCTGTTCCAACCATCTTCTGCTAGACGCACTTTTTCGATGGCGCTTTCGCGGGTAAAAGGGGGCAGTGGTGGGCGTGTACTCATGTTTAAATCCTCTTTGGGTAAAGTAACGTTGAATAACTTGTATAGGTTTCATCAATAAGTGACTTTGAATATTAGCCTGTTTAATTGAGCTACAAATCTAATATAACAGTGTCGCAATCTTTCGCTGGCACAGCGCAGCATAACAATACGTCTGATGGGTCAATATGCGCACTTGGCTTGGTGCGATACGTTACAGCACCACTTTTTAGTTTAACCGCACATGAGCCACATTGGCCGCTGCGGCAACTGTATGGTGGCGTAAGTCCTTTGCTTTCGGCCACCTCTAGCAAGGGGCTATCACCTTTATTCCAGCTTTGTTCAATACCCGAGTGGGCAAACTTTATCACAGCAGATTCAGCCTCTAGCTCAGCGTGGTTGCTGGTATCTGTTGATTGGCGAAGTAAAGATGATGGCCCAAACGCTTCGGCATGAATATCTTGATCTTTTACCCCAATGCCGATCAGTAAGTCATACATACTTTGCATAAAACCTTGGGGGCCACACAGATAAAAGTCTTTGTCGAACAGCGATGGGAAATCGACGCTATGCTCTGTGGCCATTGCATTGAGTACGTCCATTACCAAGCTTTGGCTAATTCGCCCTTGGGAAGTGTAATTGTTCGACGCCGCAGAACTCTCTGTCTGAGCGTAGTGAATATCACTTAACACAGAATAATACTGAATACGCCCAGCGCTTCGCTTAGCAATGTTGCTCAGTTCTGCATAAAAAGCGCGTTGCTCACTGTTTTTGGCCGCTTGAATAACTGCCATTGGGCGGATATAGCGAGTGCGTATACCTTCATTAACTGCATCATTAGCCATGGCTACCATTGGCGTTATGCCCACACCCGCACCTATTAAAATGGCTGGGCGCTGTTGTGTGTTATCGATAAAAAAATGGCCGCTTGGTGCTTTAATCTGTATTTCACTGCCAATCGATATTCGAGAATGCAAGGTACTTGATACCAGACCATACTCTTCACGTTTTACTGAAATACGATAACCACTTTGCGTTGGGGCACTGGATACAGTGTAATTGCGCACAAGCCAGTTTTCAGTATTTTGCTGCTTAATACGCAGGGTTAAATGTTGCCCTGGGGAAAATGGCAGTACGGGAGAGTCATCTTTAGGCTGTAAATAAAATGAGCGGATTGTACTACTCTCGTCTTCGGTTTTACTGACGGTAAATGCGCGCCACTGGTTGCGTTTAGCTTGTGCTTTAACGATTGCTTCTGCCTGTGACCAAGTACCCGTTGCTTCAGAATTGGGAGAATAGCTGTCGAATTGAGCGCGAAATGGCAGTGCCGCTTTTAATGTCACCCCTTGGGTTAGGGTAAATTGCCAGCCGCGCTGCGCACCTTGAAACCCTTTAATTATCGGTGAGTCACTCGCCAGCAAGGTAACCGTGCCGGTTAACATAAAAACATCGCCGCTGGTAAAATCAACAAACAATAACCCTGCCTTGGGGTTGACTAAGAAGTTTCCCAGCGTATTGAAGAAGTTATTTCCTGCATAATCAGGAATGGTGAGGGTGTTTTCGTCAACCTTTATAAAACCTGGCATGCCACCACGGTGTGACACATCAACCCCCATAGCATTACGGGCAGATACCTGACGGTTTACTTCGTTTGCAGGTTCGTGACCCGCAGAACTGGCAACAAAAAACGTATCCGCTTGGCGGATAAAGGCCTTTAGGCTATCACTTAGTTCAAAAAACGTTTCAGCGCGCGGGGCCTTGTATGGCGCATCTGGCGAACGGATAAAGTGAAGGTCGCGAGTTTGAATATATTGCGGACAATTGCCAAAAGATTGCTCAACCTCTAAAGCAAACTGGTTGTTCGCTGCGCTGGTAACACAAGCGTTGACGCGATTTCTACGCCGGGTCGACATTTCTAACCCCAATAAACCCAATCGAGCACCTTGTGTGATTGCTGCTGCTAATGGATCACCTGATAAAATTGGGGTGTTTACTGTGAGCTGAGTCGGGGAAGGGGACTGCACGAAGCCGGGCTTTCCAGGCAAAATTGACGCCCAAAGTTGCCCCTTATCTGATGTACTACCCAGCACCATAAACGGCAGTTGTTGGAAAAACTGCCTGTGCTGATCTGGCATAAATTCGCGGATCGCGCGGCGGCCAATAGTACGCATTTTTTCGTAACTTCCGGCACGTCTTTGCATTTGCTGTTCACCTTCGTGAAAAGCACTTGAAGTAATGTGTGTGTTCATAATGACTCCATTAGCGCAGTGCGCCGGAAAAGCATTTGCCAAAAATATTAAACTGGTGATGCAAAAGAATGTCGGGCTCAAACCTATTCATTGAAAGGCAGAGCCGCTTTAACAAATACTTACTTTACCAGTCCCGCTTTTGTAGCCTGCATAGGAACGAAACCGCTTAACCCTTCTACGTTAGATAACCAGCGACGTATATTCGGATATGGGTCAAGAGATACATCCCCCTCGGGAGCGTGGGCGACATAGCTGTATATCGCAAAATCAGCCAAGCTCACTTTATTAGCCACCAAGAAGTCATTGCCATTGAGTTGCTGTTCCAGTTTTGTTAGGGCTTTTGCTGCTGTTTCTTTAGCGAAAACAGGATCAACCGGCGAGTTGAAAACATTAATTAACCTCGCTGCACCAGGACCGTAGGATATCTCTCCTGCAGACATGGCAAGAAAACGATGCATCTCAGCTTCGCTGGCAAGATCTTGCGGAATATATGAAGGTGCGTATTTGCGTGCCAAGTAAATCAAGATTGATATTGAATCGTGGATTACCACGTCAGAATCCTCAATTACTGGTACTACACCTAATGGATTGAGAGCCAAAAAGGGGGCTTGTTTATGCTCCCCCGCGGGTAAGTCTACATAAATAACTTCATGGGCTATGCCTGCAACACTCGCAAATAACTCTACTCGGTGGGCATGACCGGATAATGGAAAACCGTGAATTTTAATGGCGTTTGACATGATATTTACCTTATTTAATCGTTAACTAATGACTTTTGCTGTTAGCCACTGACCTGTCGTGACATGGGTAAATATTAGGCGCTGCGTTTCTTATGAACAATATGTTGATTTATGGAATAACTATGTACAGAATGTTCACAAATTGGGCAAAGCATTACACGAAGCAATATAAGGAGCTCTTATGGATACACTTGACGGCATGCGCACGTTTATTGCGGTGGCAAAGCAAAAATCTTTCACAGGTGGTGCTAAGCAACTAGGCATAAGCACTAAACTGGCGAGTAAATACATTGCTCAGCTGGAGCAAAAACACGGTGCTTTGTTGTTCCACCGTACTACGCGCAGTGTTACGTTGACCGAAACTGGGCAGGCGTATTTTGTGCGATGCGTTCCTTTGTTGGAACAATTTGAAGAGCTAGAAGATGTCATTCAGCATCGGCAGTCTGATCTGTCTGGCACGGTTCGCTTAACCGCACCTACCGCATTTGGCAGTACTAAATTAGTCGATGCACTGGCCCCATTTTTAGCCAAGCATCCGAAAATTAATGTTGAGTTGAACCTGTCTGATCAGTACGTGGCTATTATCGATGAAGGTGTGGATGTTGCTGTGAGGTTTGGGCCGTTGAAAGATTCAACGCTGATCGCAAAAAAATTGATGGATATGCGTATTGTTTTCTTTGCCTCTCCTGAGTATTTAAAGCGCAATGGCAAACCAAGCCATCCCCGTGCGCTGGCAACACACAATTGTTTATTGCAAACTTCTCAAAACGACCCTGAAAACTGGAAGTTCAAGGAAGATGGCAATACGTTCACCGTTAATGTTAGCGGCGATTTTGCTTCTAACTCCCCCAGAGCAGTAACCCACATGGCTTCTCAAGGGCTGGGAATAGGCATGGGCCCGCAATACGTGACAGAGCCTTACGTAAAAGACGGCTCATTGCAGTTACTGTTCGAACCCTACGAAGCAAGCATATTGGAGCTAAATGCAGTGTATGCTTCAAACCGCCACTTACCGGCAAGAATACGAGCATTACTTGATCATCTTGCGCTTTCTTTTGCAACTTAGTGGTAATTACCTCAATAGCTACTGTGCAGGCACAATGTATAACGTATCTGCTTATTGATTTAGAATTTGCTCGTGAAGTAGAGCAAAGCGTAGGGCATCTTTTTATCGCACAGACCTGCGTAAATACCTTGTTAGCATAAGGCTTTAAATGGCAGCAGCGATAAAGCACACCAAGTATGCCCATACTAAAACGCTACAAAAGCCCAGGGGTTTGCCACTGGGCTTTTTTGTGCGCTGCAATTTACTAGAGATCACATTAATTGAAGTGGGCTTTTAAATAAACATACGAAAAATCGTATATTCACTATTTCATATATTCTCATTTTGTTTTATTGTATGCACACTAACTAAACGAGGATGCTATGGAACAACTCAACCCACTACAATTTTACAAATGCTTAGCCGACGATACACGCTTAAAAGCCATGTTATTAATTAGCCATGAGCAAGAGCTGTGTGTGTGTGAGCTTGTTGCAGCGCTGGAACTTAGCCAACCTAAAGTGTCGCGCCATTTAGCGCAGCTTAGGCAATGTGGCTTATTGAGCGACCGTAAGCAAAATCAATGGGTGTATTACAGCATTAATAAAGCCTTGCCGGAGTGGGCTCTTAGCGTAATAGCACAAACCAAAAACGAAAATTCTGCGTTTTATAACGACGATTTAAATCGACTCAATGCTATGGGTAATCGCCCAGAGCGTGCAGCAAGCTGCTGTTAATTAAGCAAATTGATATAACTTTACTAAAGGTATTTATTATGACAATTAAAGTAGGTATTAACGGCTTTGGCCGTATGGGACGTTTAACACTGCGCGCAGCACTAGAGTGGCCAGAAGTAGAATTTATTAAAGTAAATGATGTTGCAGGCGATGCTAAAACACATGCCCATTTATTAGAGTTTGACTCAGTGCACGGGCGTTTAGCGCACAGCGTTACAGCAAACGAGAATAGCTTTAGTGTAGGCAAACACACTATTGCAGTTACCAATAATAAAACCATTAGCGATACCGATTGGTCTGATTGCGATGTAGTGATAGAAGCCAGCGGTAAAATGAAAACCACTGAGCTGTTAAATCAATATTTAGCACAAGGTGTTAAGCGCGTTGTGGTAACCGCTCCGGTAAAAGAAGACGGCATTTTAAATGTGGTTATGGGCGTTAACGATAATTTATATAACCCAGATGAGCACAAAATTGTGACTGCGGCTTCGTGTACGACTAACTGTTTAGCGCCTATTGTAAAAGTACTGCAAGAAAAAGCAGGCATAAAGCACGGCTCAATGACCACTATTCACGATATTACCAATACCCAAACTATTATTGATGCGCCACATAAAGACTTACGTCGTGCTCGTTCATGCGGGACAAGTTTAATACCTACCACAACCGGTAGTGCAACAGCCATTACGCATATATTCCCTGAGCTAAAAGGTAAGTTAAATGGCCATGCCGTGCGCGTACCGTTAACTAACGCATCTATTACCGACTGTGTATTTGAGCTTGAGCGTGGTGTAACTGCCGCTGAGGTGAATGAATGGTTTGCTCAAGCGTCTAAAAATGAGCTTGCTGGCGTATTAGGTTATGAAGAAAAACCACTTGTATCGATTGATTACAAAACCGATCCACGCAGTAGCATTATTGATGCGCTTTCTACCATGGTTATTAATAATACCCAGCTTAAATTATACGCTTGGTACGATAACGAATGGGGCTACGCTAATCGTACTGCCGAGCTTATGCTTAAAGTTGCTAAAAGTGACTTGGTTTAACCATTAATTAAAGGTTTTAAGGGCGTTAACCATGTTTGAGCAACTCGCTAATTTACCTACAGCAATAAAACAGTATTTAATAATTACTGGTAATTACTGGGCATTTACCTTAACCGATGGCGCACTACGTATGCTGGTGGTGCTGCATTTTCATCAGTTAGGGTATGGTGCGCTGGCCATTGCCATGCTGTTTTTGTTTTACGAAATTTTTGGTGTGATCACCAATTTAGTGGGCGGTTGGCTAGGGGCTCATTTAGGCCTTAATAAAACTATGAACTTTGGCTTGGCGCTGCAAATAATGGCGCTTGCCATGTTATGTGCGCCAAATGAATGGCTCACCGTAGCTTATGTTATGGCGGCGCAAGCGCTTAGCGGCATAGCAAAAGATTTAAATAAAATGAGCGCCAAAAGCGCCATTAAACACTTAGTGCCCGAGGGAGAAAGCGGCCAAGGCCAGCTTTACAAATGGGTGGCTATTTTAACGGGCTCTAAAAATGCGTTAAAAGGGGTCGGCTTTTTTTTAGGTGGCTTACTCCTTACGGTACTGGGTTTTGTAGGTGCTTTAAAAGCCCTAATTTTATTACTCACTATTGCGTGGATTATTAGCGTTGTATTTTTAAAAGGCGACATGGGCAAGGCTAAAAATAAGCCTAAGTTTAAAGAGCTATTTTCTAAATCCCGTGCAATAAATTTATTAAGTGCAGCACGATTATGCTTGTTTGCCGCGCGTGATGTATGGTTTGTAGTGGCTTTACCTATTTATTTAGCCCAGCAGTTTAACTGGAATTTTTGGTGGGTAAGTGGCTTTATGGCGCTTTGGGTAATTGGCTACGGTGGTGTGCAATCGCAAGCGCCGCGTATTACCGGCACCAGTAACTCAAACGTTGATACCGTTAAACATGCCTATTTATGGGTGTTGCTGCTAAGTGGTGTAACAGCACTATTAGCTCTTTTTATGCAGCTTGATGTGGCCGTGCATGCTACGCTGATTATAGGTTTGCTTATTTTTGGCGGTGTATTTGCCGTTAATTCATCAGTGCATAGTTACTTAATTGTCAGCTTTGCTAAAAGCGATGGTGTATCGCTTGATGTTGGCTTTTATTATATGGCCAATGCCATGGGGCGTTTACTGGGCACGGTGCTTTCGGGGTGGGTGTTTCAGGTTTATGGCTTTGTAGCGTGTTTGTGGGTGAGCGTTGCTTTACTCATAGGTGCCACGATAACCACTGCTATTTTGGCCAAGCGTTAGGCCTAATTGTTCAAAAAACTTAAATTATTTTATGTTATTGATGGCTTGATGCAGTTTGTATATTAAACTGTAGGGGTGTTTTAACAAAAGGTAATTTAAGTGCGAGAACTCACGTTAGCAAAAAAGTTATTATGGATAACAGTAGGGAGTACATTTTTAACAGTATTAGTACTTTCTGGGGTTTTATGGTGGCAAATGTCATCAAACAGCGAGGCGCTCGCTAAAGAATCTGAAGATTATATCGTGGCCGAAGTTGAGCAAAAGCTTAACGCAAACGCGGCTGCTTACGGCGAGAAAATTGCCGGATTTATCAACGAAGCTTACCGAATTCCAAACTCATTAGCTGCATTACTTGGTGATGCGGCTAATACTCAAACATTAAACCGCGACACGGTAGTGAGCATTAACCGCTCTATACTTGAAAAAAATCGGTTTCTATCGTCAATTTATTCGCAGTTTGAAGCCGATGCCTTTGATGGGCAAGACGCGCAATTTAAGCAAGGATATAAACACTCAGTTAATGGCGATGGCACGTTAGAGGTATATATAACGCGTGATCAAAACGGCATTATTGAGCAGCAAAAAGTAGCTAACGCTGCCGATAAATACCTGACCTCGTTAAACGAATTTGGTATTCGTGAAGCGCATTGGTATTTATGCGCAAAAGATACACTTAAGCCCTGTATTATGGAACCTTACCTTTACGAAATACCTTCTGGCGATTCGGTTATGCTTACCTCTTTAACCGTACCTATTACTAAATCGGGCCGCTTTATTGGTTTAGCAGGCGTTGATTTAACGCTCCCTACGTTTCAGGGCTTAACCGAAAAGCTTTCGAGCGAACTTTATAACGGCCAAGCAAAAGTAACACTTTTAAGTGATATAGGTTTAATTGTAGGCAGCAGTCATTATAAATCTAAATTAGGCCGCCCATTTAAAGAGGCGGTTAGTAGCAATACTTACAGTGAGCTGGTTAAATTTAAAGGGCAACATGGCCTTTTTAAAACACCTAGCGAGTATTTAGTTAACTACCCAATTAACATTAAGCTGGCTAACACTCAGTGGAGCCTACTTATTGAAGTGCCAAGTAATTTAGCACTAGAGGGGCCTAATGCCTTAGCTAAAAACATGAGTGACTCGGCCAATCAGCTCGGTGTTGTTATTTTAATAACCGGTGCTGTTATTGCTTTAATCGCTTTTATTATTATGAAAGTAGTAGTAGGCACTGTGGTTGCACCCCTTGAGCAAATTCAACAACGTGTAGATAACCTTGCCAGCTCAGAAGGTGACTTAACTCATACGCTCCATGTAGATACCCACGCAGAGCTAATTGCGCTTGCGGGTGGTTTTAATGCCTTTTTAGCTAAGTTACGTGGCTTAATTGCAGAGCTTAAAGATGTATCGTCGCAAACAAAACAGCAAGGCGAAATAGCACAGCATATCGCTATTGATACCAAGCATAATGTGCAATCGCAGTTTCAAGAAATTGAAAGCGTAGTGACCGCTATGAACGAAATGAGCGCCACCGCACTTGAAGTTGCCAGAGCCTCTGAGCAATCTGCTCAACAAGCAGATGAAATAAATGGTTTAGTGGTTAGCAGTGAGTCGAGCTTGTCATCGGCTATGAGCCAAGTGAAAACCATGTCTGAAGAAATAAAAGAAGCCAACCAAGCGGTTGAAAAAGTGGCTTCGCGTAGTAAAGATATTACGCAAATTTTAGATGTGATAAGAACCATTTCGGAGCAAACCAACTTACTTGCACTTAATGCCGCCATTGAGGCAGCACGCGCTGGCGAGCACGGCAGAGGCTTTGCGGTAGTTGCCGATGAAGTACGTGCACTGGCGTCTAAAACACGCTCATCTACCGATGATATTAGCCAACTTATAGATAGCTTATTGTTAGAAGTAGGTAATGCATCAACCGTAATTGAAAAAGGCGTAGTACGCGCGCAAAGCGCAGTAGACGAAACCTCAGTGGCGTTTGACGCGCTGCACAGTGTGGTAGTAAAAGTAGATGAAATTACTAATCAAATTACCCACATTGCCACCGCCGCCGAAGAGCAAAGCTTAGTAACCGAAGAGATAAACCGTAACCTTACGCTTATTTCTGATGCTGCATCGCAACTTGCTGATTTATCTACCCAAGCGGGCGATAGCAGTGAAGCGCTTAATGCATTGGTAGCGCAGCAAGATAGCGAGCTTAATAAACTTAAAACGTAAGTAAAGCTCAACCCTAGCAAATATAAAAAGCGGCTAATTCACACGAATTAGCCGCTTTTTTTAGTTGAGACTTTTTAGAAGTTAGTAAAACGAAACGTTATAGCTTTTTGATCAAGGCAAACATTTGATTGATCATTGGCTGCGCTAATTGCTCAACCCCTGGGCGGTTAAAATAGCCACGCAGCCCAGTAAACTGTACCTGAAAAAACTGCGCGTATTCAAGCGCGGTAAGGTTGCTGCTTAGCTCATTATTTTTAATGGCTTGAGCAAACAAGGTGGTTAAGTAGGCTTCAAACTTTGCTGATAGGTCTAAGCTTAGCTCGTATAACGAGGCGTCTTTTTCTGCAAATTCGCTGTTTGCTTTTACCAACATACAAATAGCACTTGGGCTACAGTCTTTGGTTTTAATAATTACGTTTTCTACAAACGCACGCAAACCACCTAAAACAGAGTCAGAACTTGCTAAAAACCCGTCAATTTGGCTTTTCATTTGTACTGTGTAGTCTTTTAAAGACTCGCTGTATAGGCCTTCTTTAGAGCCAAACGCCGCATATATACTGCCTGGGCGCATGTTAATGGCTTCTTGTAAATCGCGGGTTGAGGTGGCGTTAAACCCCTTTTCCCAAAACAATTGGCTTGCAACGCGAATTACATTATCGCGCTCAAATTTAACTTTGTTTGCCATTTTAATCTCAACTATTTTGAACGTATGCTCAATTTTAACTTGAACAGTCGCTCAAAATCAAATAGTATGTGTCTCGAAGTTACTTAACCTGACACTAGGTTACTCAAACACATTAATTTATTGGAGCAGAACATGGCAGAATTTACGTTATATACTCAAGACAACGCACCAGAAGAATCAAAATCGCTTATGGCTGATTCAGTAGCAGCATTTGGCATGTTGCCTAACCTTCACGCCGTAATGGCCGAAGCGCCTACGCTACTTAAAGGTTACCAAGTACTGCACGAGTTATTTCAAAACACCTCGTTTAACGCAGAAGAGCTAACTGTGGTATGGCAAACAATTAATGTTGAGCACGAGTGCCATTACTGTGTACCAGCACACAGCGCAATTGCCGCTTCAATGAATGTAGACCAAGATATTGTTGATGCCCTAGTAAACAAAACACCACTTGCAGATGCAAAACTTGAAACACTACGTGAAACCACACTTGCAATGACACGCGATCGCGGCGTAATTAGCGATGAGCAAATTGAAAAGTTTTTTGCAGCAGGTTACGGTAAACAGCAACTACTAGAAATTGTTGTAGGCTTATCGCAAAAAGTAATGAGCAACTACACTAACCACCTTGCTGATACACCAGTTGACGAACCATTTAAAAAGTTTGCTAAATAATAGCGGTTTTATAAATAACAAAGGCAGCTTAGGCTGCCTTTTTGTATTGTAAGCGAATGGCCATTATTTAAATTTAACAGCTTTAGTGCTGCGTGTATAAGTACGCTGCTCAGGCTTAGTCCACTCACCCTTTTTTAAATAAGAAGTTGAAACTACAAACGTATCGTTTTTTAGCTCGCTGATCGAGCGCACTTTAGTAATACCTTCTTTACTGCCAGTTACCTCTTCATACGCTACAAATTGGGTAGGGCTGAGCACTTTCATGGTGCCTTTTGTGTAAAAACCTGCGGTAGTAAAATAGTAAAACACCAATGACTCTTTTTTACTGTCGTAAAAAATCATTGATTCCCCACCATACTCACCTTCATTAATAGAGTGCTTGGTATGTATAGCTTTACCATTTAATGCGCGCTCCCAGTGGCCAACATCTTGTACAGGTTTTGCACCTTTAGGTACGTCAAAATCGGCCTGCCAAGTACCTAAATAAGGTTTAAATACAGCGAGTTCTTTATCAAGGTTACTTGGGGTATCAGCGGCGAAACTATTAAAGGTGTATAAGCATAATACTAAAAATAGGGCTTTAAAGTATGTCATAATTTGGCTCTTATTATTTTGGTTTAACTCTTTTTAGTATAGGCGATCATGAATTGATAAAGAAAACATTAATCACCTTCTCACTGCTTTTTTTGGTCGCAGTATGGCAAGCTCATTGGCTTTATAATATGAGCATTTATATACCAAGTTACTTTACAGGTTTAAGCTTTTTTACTTTTATAATGTACGCATGGGATAAACGACAAGCTAAACAATCAGCGCATAAAAAAGTAAACCGCACACCCGAGCGCACGCTTCAGTTACTGTCGTTACTAGGCGGTTGGCCCGGCGCACTCATTGCACAGCAATGGCTTAGGCATAAATCGCAAAAACGTCGTTTTATAGTGGTGTTATGGCTGTGTATTGTTGGGAATGTGAGTGTAATAGGGGCTATTACATTTTTTGCAGGAAACATGAGAGTTATGCCTTTAAATTAATGTGTATTTAAAGGCATAAATACAATTTTACACGGTGTTTAGTTTGCAGCTTCAGTTTTGGCTACTTCATCTAACTCTACTGTAAGTATGGTTTTTTTATCAACCACAACCCACTTACGATAAGTTTGGTAACCTGGTTTGCTTACCTCAACATCGTATTCACCTTCTTTTAGTTCGATCGCGTCTTGGTATACCGGTTTGATATTCATAATACGTACGCGAGCGTCATTAGGGTTAGTAATTACGGTAAGTGAGATTGGAGCAACCACTTCGGCTACTTCAGCCTGAACATCGGCAACATTGTCTTCAACTTTTTGTTCAGTTTCATTCATATTTGAAGTGTTTGCACAGCCACTTAAGATGAGTAATGCTGCAAGTGCGGTTATTTTTTTCATTGGTACTCCATAAATCATTATAGTAATTAAAATTGCGAAATATCATGGAGGAGTACAAGCGTTAGCTTAACTCGTCGTCCTTGACTTTCGTCGGTAAAACTAAGTGTTCATCAACTTTTAAAGTGTATTGTAAAAGCAAAGCCACAATCGCTTTGCTTTACTGTTTATAAGTTACAATAAAACATTATCAAGTGATTGAGTAATGGCTTCACTTCGCTCTACTAGTTGTTCAGCAGTACGATACATTTTTCTCTTCATTAAGGTATTCGCCATTGTAATGTATCGTTTAGATAACTCTTGCTTTAAAGAAACCAAAAGCGAAAAGTCTGATGGTAAATCCACTGACTCCACGTTAATCTGCTCTTCAAATTCTAATAGTTCTTTGTATTGTTCAATGCCTTCCAGCTTTTCTGTGTAGCGATTAAAGCGTGGCTGATAAAATACAACAGCATCTGCAGTTGGAAATTGTGCTTGCTGGCCTTTATTTACTTTTTCCTGATACAAGGTGAGTGCATCGATTGCCGACTCTCTTTTGAGCAGCTCAGCAAATTGCAGCTCTTCTTTTTGCGTATTAGTAAAGATGGCTTTCCCTACGTTTAATAACGCTTTTTGTGCAATAACGTCGTCTTCTTGTATAGCTTTGTCGAGCGCTAGCTTGTAGTTATCAAAGTGAATTTGTGAAGGCTGATAGACGTACGTGTCATCGACCTGTTTTAAATCGATAATTAACTGAGGAATACTATTGTTATCAACTTCGTTATAACGAGATTGCTCTAAAAGTAAATTAATTCGCGATGTAATATCAAAAATAATAGATTGTCTTTCTCTTAAAATGCTTTCCAGTTGCACAGAAAGCTTTTCTGAATCTGGGTAGTATTCAAGTGCCTGAGTGTATACATCTATTGTTTCGTCGAAGTTCTTAAACTTATCACCACTATTATTTAGTTGATTAGCCATACCATCAAAGCTTTGCAAAACACTCTCTTGATTTACACGCAATAAGCCTTGCTTTAAAACTTCGTATTGCGGCGGTATTTCAGAAAGCTTATCGAGTATGCTTGGGCCATTCCACGACATCCACGTTTTTACTTGCTGATTTATCGCCTGAGCATTGTCTAATTTTGCTTCGAGCTGTTTTACATTGTTATCGTTAGATAAGTAATATTGCCCTGCTAATACTGTAGCAATCACTAAGCTTGCTACTAGTGCGATAGCTGGTTTGTAATTATGGTTTAATTTAGCAGTAATGGGGTCGAGTGAACTTAATCTATCAGAAGCGTTTAATGCAATTGCTTTATTTAAGCTACCCCACAACCATAATGGGCAGTTACTAGGGCGTTTGGCCGTGGCATCTTTTGCTAGCTTATCAGCTGCTACGCGATTAAATGGATGTTTGCTGCTTAATAGTTCAAGCGCTATACATGCGTAAGAAAATACATCATCTTTAACTGATGCTTCTGCACCTTTAAGTTGCTCCGGGCTTGCATAGGTGGGGGTGTAACCACCTACAACTGCGGCATTTTGTTGGTTTTGAACAGCATAGGCATCTTCAATGGTTTTATGTTTTGCAATACCAAAATCAAGTACTTTTAAGTTGCCGTTAGAATCAAAAATAATATTCGATGGCTTTAAATCATTGTGGATAACACCGCGTGCATGCGCGTAAATCAGTGCATCAGCTAACTGCTCTAAAATCACTTTGGCTTTTTTAAACACCATGCCAGTGGGTTTATTTCTTTTTATTATTTGCTCAAGTGTTTCGCCTTCAACAAGCTCCATTGTTACATAGTGAAGATCGCCATCTGAACCTGCTGAATAGACTTTAACTATATTAGGGTGAGCTAACTGTTGTGTTTTAGTGGTTTCATCTTTTAGGAGAGTGATGGCCTCTTCTGATTGTGAAAACTCTTCGAGTAACACCTTTATCGCCACAAACACTTCAGGGCGGCTTGGGCTTTCTAAAAATAAATCCCTTGCGCGATAGATATAACACATACCGCCTTGGCCAATTAATTCTTCAACCAAGTAACGAGCAGATATTTTTTTGCCAATTAGATTGAGCTTATTTTTAGCTTGGGGTTTTTTGAGATTTGAATCAAGCGACGCTATCTGAGTTTTATCGTTAGAATTATTGATACCGCTCATTATAAATCCTTTTATTGTGTATATATAAATAATTGCAAAGGTGAATTTTTATCGTTTTTATCAATTCTCCCTTTGATAACGGCAGTATTTTTACAAAAAAAGATTACTTTAGCAATCTTTCTAGCGTAGAAGTTTCATACAAAATTAATTATGTCGCCTGTTTGAACTCACTTAAAATTTGTTTTTATTTTTAAACTTAAAAAATAACGTGCTTAAAAGGGCTGTAAAAGGCGTAAAAGGTACATTCATCGGTAATTTTCACTTTATTTTGCTTAGGGTTAAGTTTGTTGCAGTGTGCTGAAAAAAGGAACATTCAAACGGTAATTTAATTATTGGATTTCATGTTTTTAGGTTTATTAAATTTATCATTGTCTTCAAAATTAAATATATGTGTATATTTTTATATATTAATTTCAATGTTGACAATAGTTTCGCTTCTACTTTATCCTAATAAAAATGTAGATTTATGGGACTAACTTATCAAATGGAACTGATACTAAATATAACTAGTTATCATAGACTCTCGCCTGAAATTGAAGCTTCTAAAACAACTAAACACTCTCTTATTTTTGGCCGCTCGGAAGCGTGCGATTGGCACTTGCCTGATCCTGAAAAAATAATTTCTAGCCGACACGGCCGTATTGAAAAAGAAGGGGATTCGTTTTACTTATACGATACCTCGACTAACGGAACGTTTGTTAATTTTGGCGTGTCTGCGCTTGGTCAAGGTAATAAACACCGTTTAGCGCACAGTGATGTGATTACTGTGGGGGACTTTCAAATTGAAGTCGAGTTAGCTGATTCTCAATCTACGACAGCATACACTGAAGCACGCCCAAATACGGATGACTTTGCACTAAGAAATAGTGCCCCGGCACCTGAAATAGATAATTTTTCTTCAAGTGACTTATTTTTAAATGAATCTATTTTAGATGAGTCAATGCCTGCTGTTTCAATGAAAGAAGAAAACATGGCACAGCCTGATAATCAAATTCCTGAAAATTGGGATGAGTTATCACATTTAATGAACCCTGATGTGTCAGTCTCACCGCAAAACCATTTTGATGATGTTGCAGTGGCAGAACAACCCGTTAAAGTTGTGCCACAAAAAACACCAGAACCCGTTAAGCAGCCAGTAAAACAAGCGCAAACACACGCTAGTACCGCAAGCGCTAATTCCGCTTTATCTGAGGCGTTTTTAAAAGGTTTAGGTGTTAAAACTGAGCTTCAAAATGCCCTTAATACACCAGAGTTGTGGTTTGAAATGGGGCAAAGTTTAAATTTATTATTAAACGAGCTGATGGAGTCATTAAGACAACGAGCATTGGTAAAAAATCAATTACGTTTGAATCAAACCATGTTTCAAACAAAGCAAAATAATCCTATAAAATTTTCTGCTGATATTGATGATGTTATTCAGAATTTATTCATAAGAAATAGTGCAAGCTTCCTGTCGTCTCGTGAATCGATTAAAGAAAGTTTTACTGATACACGAAGACATGAACATGCTTTATTAGCAGGAGCTGATGGTGTACTTAAAGGGATTTTAGAGCAGGTTTCTCCCCAGCAGATCACCCAGCAAGTAAATGAAAACTCTAATGTATTAAAGATTATTCCAGGCCAGTCAGAAGCAAAATGTTGGAAGATATACCAAAGCCTTCATGAAGAGCTAGCGCATGATGTTAATGCTAAAGGCGCTATGGCGTTATCTGACGATTTTTTGAAGGCTTACAATGATAAAACTCAAGAAACGTTTTAGGAAGGAAAGTAAATAATGTCTAAACTTAAGCTCTTTTTTATGAGCATTAGCCTACTCTTTTTGACGGTTGGGTGTACCACCGTAAATAAAATAGTGCCGCCTTCAACTGATTTAATTATTAATGTTTCTAATGATGTAAATCCAGACACATCAGAGAGACCGTCGCCAGTTGTTATGAAAATATTTGAACTTAGTTCACGAACAATTTTTGATACGCAGGACTTTTTTAGCTTATACGAAACGCCTGAAAAGCTACTGGGTCCAGATTTACTTAAAAAAGATGAGTTAGAGCTACAACCAAACTCAGTACAAAAATACAAAATGAGCCTTAACAGAAATACCCGTTATGTGGGTGTTGTTGTGGCCTATAGAGATATCGACCAAGCAAGGTGGAGAGCCGTTATTGAGGTTGACCCAACAGGCTATGACGATATAGATGTAAATGTTGAAGCAATTGCTACATACATGAGAGAGCGATAAAAAGGATTTGTAAAATGGGTGATAACACTCGTGTTGCGTGGACTGAAGGGATGTTCTTAAGGCCGCAACACTTTCAACAATCAGATAAGCATTTTTCTAACTTAATAAATCAATTATGCAAAGGGAATTTATCTGATCCGTGGGGCATACTTGATATAAGTATAGACACACAATTATTGAGCTCAGGGCAGTTTGCTCTTGAGTCTTTAAGTGCTATCACGCCTGATTTACTCCCAATTGAAATGCCGCAATCAACCCCTTTACCTGAGCCATTAGTGGTTAATAAAGACGTGTACGATGAGGTGGTATACCTTGCCATCCCTGCATTAAAAAGCAGTGGTATTAATATTTCAGCGCTGGATGAAAATATCGTCACGCGCTATAAGCTAAATGATCTAACAGTTAGTGATGACTCTTTGGGAGCTCAATCTCAAGAGGTAATTCAGGTTGCTAAAATTTATAGCAAACTTGTGCTTTCATCAGATGATCACGCTGGTTATATTTTGCTACCTGTGGCGCGCATTATTGAAGTAAGCAGCGAAGGCAGCATTAAGCTTGACACTAAATACATACCTGCCTCTTTAAAAGTAGGTCAATGCAAGCCGTTACTTGGTTTAGTAAGAGAAATAGGCTCTATGATAAAACAGCGCGCAGAGAGTATTTCTGTGCGTTTATGTCAAGGTTATGCAGGGAGCACCTCTGTTGCTGACTTTATCATGCTGCAAACCCTTAATAAGTACGATGCTGTTTTTGACAATCTACTTAGCGTGAATAACCTCCACCCAAATGTATTTTATACCCGTCTTATTGAGCTTGCTGGCGAGCTATCTACTTTTAGTACCGCGAATAAAAGAGTACCAAAGCTGCCTAAGTACGATCATGAAAATTTGGGCAAAGTATTTTCTGAAGTAGTTAATTTCTTATATCAATCTTTAAGTCATGTTATTGAACAAACTGCGACAGAAATTAAATTAGAGCAAAGCAAGTTTGGTATTTCGTTTGGCGCACTAAAAGATAAATCTGTACTTAACTCGGCACAATTTGTTTTAGCAATCAAAGCAAGTGTACCGCACGAAGAGCTGCGCAAAATACTGCCCTCACAAATTAAGATTGGTAGTGTAGAAACCATACGTGACTTAGTTAATAACCAAATTCCTGGTATTACCATTAGTAACTTACCAACGGCACCGCGCCAAATCCCATACCATGCAGGTTTTCATTACTTTGAGTTAAACAAGCAGGGTGAACATTGGGAAAAACTTCGTTCAAGTGGTGGTATCGCTATCCACTTATCGGGCAATTACCCAGAGCTACAAATAAGCCTTTGGGCAATTAGAACCTAACTTTTAAAGGAAGAGTTTCAATGGACGAAACCATTATAAAACCTCGCCCTGGTAGACTAGGGCGTGACACTTCAAACACTCCTAATGTAGATAACGATGCTGATAAAACAGTGATGTCTGTTGAGCCTGTTGCCAGCAGTGTTGCTAATACGTCTAAAGTTTCAATTTTTAAAAACCCACTTTTAGAAGCGGCAACAGATTGCTTTTCAATTGTAATTTCGATTAGCCAAGCTAAAGAGATGACAAATATTGCTGCTTTAAAGCATCGCTGTGTTGAGGCTGTAAAACGCTTTGAAGTTGAAGTGCGTAACCAGGGGCTTTCTAAAGATGTCATTACCAACTCGCGTTATTGCTTGTGCGCGATTTTAGATGAATCAGTTTTAAATTCTAAATGGAGCTCAATGGAGTGGGCTGATGAGAGTTTACTATCGACGTTTCATAAAGAAACGTTTGGCGGTGAATACTTTTACACCCTGCTTGATAATGCACTAGCTCAACCTGAACAACACAAACAATTTATTGAGCTGCAGTACCATTGTTTAAACTTAGGCTTTAAAGGTAAATACAGGCTAGACAACGGTGGCGATACTAAAATAGAAGAATATCGCTCTCAAATGTATCACCTTTTAAATCAATTAGATGGCCCATTGAACAATAAACTTTCACCTAATTGGAAGCAGCGTGTTGCCGCTGGCGTAGAGCTTAGAAATCAAGTTCCGCTTTGGGTGATTTTTTCAGTGCTGGGCTTAGTGCTGTTAATGGTTTACTTATTTATCAACATGAAACTAAACGACGGCGTTACTTCACTTAACGATAAGCTGGCTGTTATTCATCCTATAGCGCAAAACGAAAGTGTAGATAAAAAAGATAAGCAACTATTAGTACTTGAGCAGTTACTGCAAACAGAAATTCAGATGGGGATTGTGACAGTAAAGAAAAACCTAGACCGCATAAGAATTTCAATAAACAGCGAAAGTCTATTTAATCAAGGCGATGCTAAATTATTACCGTCAATTCAACCCATTTTAGAAAAGCTAGCACTTAGTTTAGAAGGAACAAAAGGGCGTATTTTAATTACTGGGCATACCGACGATACGCCTATTCGGACTGATAAATACCCATCAAATTGGCACCTTTCTTTAGCCCGTGCAACGCAAGTTGCTAATTCTATGGCTAAAAGTACAAATCTAAGTGGCCGTTTATGGCCTGAAGGTAAAGGTGCTGCAGAGCCTATCGCCAGCAATTCAGATTCAGCTTCTCGGTCACTAAACCGACGAATTGAAATCGATTTATTATTTTAATGAGGCTGACATGAGTTTTTCACACAAAATAAAAAAAATTACTTACGTACTTACTTCTAAAACAGCCATGTTAATTATCGGCTTTTTGGCGTTATCTTTATTAATTTGGTTTGGCGGTCCGCTTATTGCGATTGCTGACTTTATCCCTTTAGAGAGTGTAGCAGCACGCCTGTTAACTATTTTGTTTGTTATTTTAGTGTTTGCTATCACCAAAATTTATAGCTTAACGCAACAAAGCAAACGCGATGAGAAAATGGCCGATGAACTAATTGAAAGCGATGAGTCGAACAGTAACGAGGTGAATGAAGAGATCACCACGTTAAAAAATCGCATGAATGAAGCCATCAACTTACTCAAAGATGTAAAGCTATTTAAAGGTAAAAATATATATCAATTACCTTGGTATATTATGATTGGCCCGCCTGGTGCCGGTAAAACAACGGTTATTAATAACTCAGGCTTAGACTATCCGTTAAAAGATAAGTTAGGTGTTGATTTAGTCCACGGTGTTGGTGGTACACGAAACTGTGATTGGTGGTTCACTAATAAAGCTGTACTTATCGATACCGCAGGACGATACACTACACAAAGTAGCCACGCAAAACATGACTCACGCGCATGGGAGGGCTTTTTAGGGCTTTTACGCAAGTACCGCCCTTTACGCCCCATTAACGGTGTAATGATCAGCATGGGTATTTCTGAGCTCATGAGTCAAACTAAAACAGAGCGTAATCTGCATGCCCGCGCAATTAAACAGCGCTTACAAGAGTTACAAAATCAGTTGGGTATGACTTTTCCGGTATACGTTATTCTTTCTAAAGTTGACTTAATTGAAGGTTTTAGAGAGTTTTTTGGCGAGCTTACAGAAGAGGAATGCGAGCAAGTTTGGGGTGTTACTTTTGAGTTAGACCTAGATAAAGACACTCAAGTTGAAGCGTTTAACAAAGAGTTTCACGCATTAATTTCAAAACTGACAGAAATGCTTAATCGTAGGCTGATTAACGAGCGTAATGAAGAAATACGAGCCAAAATTTTTGAATTTCCGAGACAGCTTCGTGTGCTACAAGGTGTGGGCGATGCATTTTTAAAAGAAATTTTTACCCCTAACGCTTATGAAGAACTCCCTATGTTTAGGGGCGTATATTTGACCAGTGCAACTCAAGAAGGGAAGCCAGCTAGCTTTTTAAATGACGTAAACTCAGCAGATTCTAGCTATATAAATCAATCGAAAAGCTTCTTTATTAAAAATGTTTTAGAAGGTGTAATTTTCCCTGAGCAAAACCTAGCCAGCACTAACAAACATCACGATAAGCAAAACAAATGGCTCAGAGTAGGTAGTATTTCTTTAGCCAGTATTGCGGTAATTGGTTTTTCTATTTCGTGGTACTTTAGCTTTGCATGGAATAATAATCTAATGGCTGCTACAGATGAAGCCATTGAAACTTATCAGGAGCTAGATGCCGCCTCGTTTGATAGAAGCAACTTATTAGTATTAAACGACAGGCTCAATGCGCTAAGAAACTTACCAGCTAACAACCCTGCGTTAGTTGATGACGATGAATCTCAGTCAATAGGTTTTAATAAGCTTAATGAAATTAAACAGTCATCTACACAAGCCTATAACAGGTCTCTACAAACGTATTTAGAACCCTATATCGCAAATACGTTAATTAAAGAAATGGAAGCGCACCCAGAGCACCTTAGCTATTTATACGAGACGCTAAAGTGCTATTTAATGCTATTCCAACCTGAGTACTTTGAAAGTGAAGATATTTCGGCTTGGTTTAATGCATACCTAGAAAGAAATCTACCGGGTGATAAAAATGCGCTAACTCGCGGCCAGTTAATGAACCACATTGCTGCCTTATTAGAGCTTGGCGTTAGTCAAACCAAAATAGATAATCAAGCAGTGCGTATAGCTAGAGCTGAATTAACTAAGTTACCAATAGCCGAAAGAGCATACCAACGCCTACAAGCTGATTTCCTTGATAGCAGCATTCCGCCGTTTAGATTAACAGACATTATTAGTTTTGAAAGTGCGCAAAAATTCACATTCAGAAACAATGGCGAGCTGACTCGAAGTATCCCTGGTTTATATACCTTTAACGGTTTTCACGGCATTTTTAATGTTGAAAAAAGTAAAATGCTTGGAAATTTGATGGCAAGCAGCTGGGTATATGGCGAGGAAGCATCGGGCACTTATGATATTTCTAAAGAAGAGATTGAAAAGAAATTAGAGCAGCGTTATTTCCAAGATTATGTCTTCTTTTGGCAATCATTTATCGACGATTTAAGCCTGAATCAGTACAGCTCACCTGCTGAGGGGGTGAATATTACTGATGTACTTGCTGGTTCAGAAGCACCGATTAAAAACATTATTATGGCTGTGCAAAAAAATGTGCAACTAACCAAATTGCCGGTGTCAGAGAATCAAAAAGCAGCGGGTAAAGTTGCCGCTAATGCCGCTGAAATTGCAATGCAAACTAAAGCTAACAGAATTAAGCGTTTTTTACCTGACGAAGCCCCTAAGTTTGACATTAAACTGCCAGGTTATCAGGTTGAAGAAGCGTTTGAAGATGTTATAAATATTGATGCTCAGCAATTAGATAACATTCAGAAAAACCTCAGAGAGCTTAATGTATATCTAACTAAGCTTGATAGAGGTGATCAGTTAAAGTCATCAATAAAAGATCAAATCAGTGGAAAAAGTAAACCAAGTTTCATTCGCCAACTTGAGTTCCAAAGCCGTGATCTACCTTACCCATTTAATAGCTGGTTATTAGATATAAGCAGAGATACCAGTAATATCACTAAAAATAGCGCTAACAGACACTTAAATGAGATTTGGAAAAGCCAAGTTTTACGTGAGTACAACGCAGCTATTGTGGGCCGATACCCTTTCTCTCCTTATGCACAAAAAGAAGTGAATATGAAAGACTTTACACGCTTCTTTGGACCAGATGGCACTATTGATAGCTTCTTCACTAACTATGTAGCGCCAAGTGTGGATATGAGTTCGAGTCCGTGGAAGTTTGAAAAAGACATTGGCATAAGCGCTGATACTTTAGCCATGTTTGAACTAGCCCATCAAATTCAAACGGTATTCTTCGATGGTGGAAGTGCAACACCTAGAATTGAGTTTGGATTAAGAACCGTTGAATTAGATCAAACTGTCTCTAAATTTAGAGTGGAAATAGATGGCCAGTCCATGTCATATCGTCATGGCCCAATCAAAATTACTAACTTTGTATGGCCAGGTTCATCAGGGCAAAGTACCACAAGAATTGAGTTTACGCCGCCAAGTGGTGGCCGCCCAATTAATACGACTTACCAAGGTGAATGGTCGCTTTATCGCATGCTAGATGAGCTAAGCGCTAAAAGAGCTAAAACACGTGAGGATTTAGAGTTACATTTTTCTCTCATGGGTAACAACGCAAAAGTTGAGCTATTGCCAAAATCAATTAGGCATCCATTTTGGAATAAAAGTGTAGAGAAGTTTTCATGTCCGACCCGATTATAAATATAGGCTACCTCGGCAAAGTCCCTAGCTTGGGGGACTTTGTTCAAGACAGCGTTTCGAAAGAATTTTCAGAGCACTGGGAGCAATGGCTGCAAGCAGCTATTGCTGTAAGCAAGGAACAGTTAGGCGACAATTGGCAAGATAACTACCTAACAGGTCCTGTATGGCATTTTGCTTTATCGCCAAATATTGTTGGCGATAAAGGCGTAATGGGAACCCTATTACCGAGTATGGATGCAGTAGGGCGCCATTACCCATTTACAGTGGCCAGTACATTAGAAGTTGCGCCGATAGAAGTATTAAATTCGGGCGTTTTCTCCTTAGAGTACGAAGACACTGTACTTAAAGTGCTCGATAGCTCTGTTGACCTTTTTACGTGGAGAAAAGACGTTGCTAAATCGATAAGCACCCTTATAGCGCCTAAAAAGCAGCTTAGTATTTCTCCCTCTAGTGACAAAAATAAAGAGGGTGAAGCATTTGAGTTCTCAGGTGATGAGCTATCAAGTGATGTTTTAAAAGACGCCCTACATGCACTTTTATATAAAAAGCATGGTGATTATAGTGTTTGGTGGACACACGGTTCATGCAATATAAAGCCTATGATGCTTGTTACTTCAGGACTGCCGCCTGTTAACCAAGTTGCTGCTATGTTAGATGGCCGATGGAAACATTGGGAATGGAATTACACACAGGTAAAAAATAGTGATTAGCAATTTAAGTACAAGTTACGCAATAACTCATCGCGGTGCAGTTAGGCAATTAAATGAAGACTCTCATGTTGAAATTAATAGCCATAACTTATGGGTAGTAGCTGATGGAATGGGTGGACATGAAGCGGGTGAAGTTGCAAGCCAACTAGTCGTAGATGTTATTAGAGCAAAAGTTGAAGAAAAGACACTAGCTACGCTTAGCGTTTCTCATATTGTTTCAGCTATTGAAGATGCAAATCGCCAATTAAATGATTACAGCGCTCAGTACTTAGGAAGTAAAACGGCGGGCAGCACAGTAACCGCCTTATTTATAAAAGATAATCAATATTACGTTTTGTGGGTAGGTGACAGCCGGGCATATATGTTGCGAAATGGCCAATTACAGCAAGTATCGCGGGATCATAGCCAAGTAAATGACCTTATCGATGAGGGCGTAATTTCAGTCGAGGAAGCAAAAACGCATCCTCTTTCGAATGTGATTACCCGTGCAGTGGGCGTTACAGACGAAGTTAAAGTAGATGTAGTACAAGGTGAAGTAAATACTAATGATATTTTCTTGCTTTGTTCAGATGGCTTAACAGGCGAATTGTCTGATGAAGAAATATGTTTGTCATTAGAACCTAATAGTATTATTGATTCAGGTATGGCGCTAATGCATTCTTCTTTAGTTAGAGGTGCACGCGATAATGTTACCTGTATTATAATTAAATATGGTCATGAAAATTTTAGTAGCAAATCGGAAACATACAAAATTCAAGATGAAGCTACAATTCCACTTTTTACTAAATAATTATTTATTAATAATTATATAATTTTAAGTGTTAATTTATTTATATTGAAAGTTTATTGTTTATATATTTGCAATTGTTTTGGTTTAAACACAATTGTAACTAGACTTGTATTTTAATATAAAGAATGTAATATGAAATCCGCTCCGCTTTATTGGAGTTTTATGGATAATTATTAGGACGACGGAATGTTTGTATTTGAAGAGTATATTTCCCCTATTTCTGAAACTGAGATCGCAGGTTTAGACCCTCGCTCGGATGTTTCTCCTACGTCGACTTATTACGCCTTAAAAGATTTAAGAAACCAACTTCGTGCCGCTGAAAGAAACGCGTTAGTAGACGAAGAAGGTATTTCATCACTTGCTCGTGACTGGTTACCTTTATTAGAGCAATGCAGTAGCGCAATTAAATCACAAAGCAAAGACATTGAGTATTTAGCATGGTTTATTGAAGCTTTATGCCGAATTCACGGTTTTAAAGGGCTTGCCTTTGGCTTTAAAGTGGCTAGCCACTTATTAGATAATTATTTCGACGCGCTATACCCTACCCTCGATGCAGACGATGAAATTTCAGACAAAGTATCGGCTCTTGGCGGATTAAATGGCTCCGCAGGTGAGGGGACTCTTATTATCCCCATCAAAAGCATACTGTTAACTGACAGTGTTAGCTTAGACCCTTTTACATTTTGGGAATATCAGCAAGGTTATGATATTTCAAGGTTAAATGATGAGAAAAGAGAGAAAAAACTAGCACAAGGCGCGGTCGATTTTGAATTAATTGAAAAAAGCGCTGCGGAGACAAGCACTGAATTTTTTGTCAACTTAAAGCAAGATATAGAAGAGGCAATTACTGAATTTGCCCAGCTTAGCGATGTGATGGATAAAGTGACTGGGCAGCCGCAACCTACCTCAAATATTAAACAAGCGCTTGAAGTAAGTTTGGCGGCCGTTAACCACATTGCAGCGGATAAACTTGTTGCAGCTGAACAGGCTCTCATCTCTGAGCAAACCCAAGAGCAACTCACTCAAAACGATGAAGAGCAAGATGCTGTTGAAGCGCCTAAAAAGGCCATTAACCAAGCAATTGATTCTCGTGAGAATGCGATAAATAAGCTTAAAGAAATAGCGGCGTTTTTTAGAAAAACCGAACCGCATTCTCCAATGTCATACACGATAGAACAAGTGATTCGATGGAGCGAATTATCGCTGCCTGAATTATTAAATGAATTAATAACAGATAGTGATGCTAGGACCGGGTACTTTAAGTTGTCTGGCATTAAGATCAGCGAAACTGAAACATAAGTAAAAGGAGTTCTCTATGAGTATCCATGATAAATTAAAACGAGTACGTAAGCCTCGCGTTCACATCACTTATGATGTTGAAACTGAAGGGACTGCGGTAAAAAAAGAATTACCATTTGTTGTTGGTGTAATGGGTGATTTTTCAGGTGATAACACTGAAGCATTAAAACCATTAAAAGACAGACGCTTTATTCAAATTGACCGCGAAAACTTTAACGATGTTTTAAAACGCATGAGCCCTTCATTAAAACTTGTTGTAGAAAATACACTGAGCGATGATGACTCTGAGTTTGAAGTTAACCTTAGCTTTAAATCAATCGATGACTTTGAGCCTGCAGCAGTTGTTAATCAGGTAGAACCATTACGTAAGCTAATGGAAACACGTAATAAATTACGCGATTTAATGACTAAGATTGACCGTTCAGAAGAGCTTGAAAATGTTTTAGAAGAAGTATTAAGCAATACTTCAAGCCTTGATTCTATTGCTAAGGAACTTAAGCTAGAGGAGACTGAAAAATGAGTGCAGAGCAACTAAGTACTGAATTAGAGTCAACAGCTGAGGCAAGCTCATCGTTATTAGAGCAAGCAATTGGCGCCACTAAGCAAACTGATGCAAGTCGTGCAGAAGAACTACTTAAAACATTAACTGAAGAGGCATTAAAAGGCACAGTTCAATGGAATAAAAACATGACTGTGACGTTTAATGAAGCAATTCAATTAATCGATCAGAAAATCTCAAAGCAGCTTAGTGTTGTTATGCACAGCGAAGAGTTTCAAAAGTTAGAAGGTTCTTGGCGTGGTTTGCACCACCTTGTAATGAACTCTGAAACGAGCTCAACGCTTAAAATTCGTGTTTTAAACATGAAGAAAAAAGAACTACATAAAGATTTAAGCAAAGCAGTTGAGTTTGACCAAAGCCAAACATTTAAAAAGATTTACGAGTCTGAGTTTGGTACTCCTGGTGGCGAACCTTATGGCACAATTGTGGGTGACTTTGAATTTACTAACCACCCAGAAGATGTGGAAACGTTAAGCCTAATGTCGAATGTGGCAGCAGCTGGTTTCTGTCCATTTATTGCCGCTTCTTCACCGTCTTTATTTGGGTTTGATAACTGGGAAGAGTTGACTAAACCTCGTGATTTAGAAAAAGTGTTTGAATCATTAGAGTACACAAAATGGCGCTCGTTCAGAGACAGCGATGATTCACGTTTTGTATCGCTAACTATGCCTCGCTTCTTATCACGTTTACCTTACGGTGCAGCTTCTAAACCTGTAGAAGAGTTTAACTATGAAGAGTTTGAAGTTGAACCAAAAGCAGGCCGTTCAGTAAGCACTGATAATAGCGACTACTGCTGGAGTAATGCAGCTTACGCAATGGCCACTAATATGACCAAAGCGTTTTCGCAATACGGTTTTTGTACTGCGATACGTGGTGCTGAAGGTGGCGGTAAAGTTGAAGGCTTACCAACGCATATTTTCACAAGTGATGATGGCGATCCGGATCTTAAATGCCCAACAGAAATTGGCATAACAGACCGTCGTGAAGCTGAGCTAAGTAAACTTGGTTTCTTACCTCTGTGTCATTACAAAAATACCGATTACGCTGTTTTCTTTGGTGGCCAAAGCTGTCAAAAACCACAAATATATTCAACGCCTGATGCAACAGCTAATGCTGCAATTTCAGCTCGCTTACCATACTTAATGGCGACGTCTCGTTTTGCACATTACTTAAAAGTGATGGCGCGCGATAAAATTGGTAGCTTTATGGAAGCGGAAGATGTTGAGTCATGGTTAAACCGCTGGATTCTATCGTATGTAAATGCGACCGAGGGTGGTGGCCAAGATATTAGAGCACGTTACCCATTAGCCGATGCAAAAGTATCAGTTAAAGAAATACCAGGTCAGCCAGGCGCTTATAACGCAGTGGCATGGTTACGACCTTGGCTACAAATGGAAGAGCTTACCTCTTCATTACGTCTTGTAGCTAAAATTCCAGAGATTGGTTAATTAACTAGTCTTTAGCGTTAAGGATAATGCAGTAAAATGAATCACGAAGAGTTTTCATTTATAAATCAAGACTACGCTTTTCACCAAAAGTCGCAGTCTAGAATTAGCGATAATGATGCTTTGCTTGATAGGTTTTTGAACGAAAAAAACTTAGACAAGGCACTGTTATTGTGGCTTGAAGGCTCTTCTGATTCACCTATCTCTTGGACAAAAGAATCGCTTGGTCCTTATTTACAACGAATTATTGTTGAACTTGATCAGCTAATTTCTCAACAGCTAAATAGCATTATTCATGCTACACGATTTCAAAAGTTAGAAGCCAGCTGGCGTAATTTATGGTGGTTAACCCTCCAAACAGAGCAATACGACAAAGAAAATAAAGTAAAAATAAAAGTATTAAACTGTGATTGGGCAACCCTCTCTAAAGATGTAAACAAAGCGATAGATTTCGACCAAAGTTACTTTTTTCAGTTACTCTATCAAAGTGAATTTGATAGTGCCGGTGGCGAGCCTTTTGGTGTAGTAATTGGCGATTACGAAATTAGTAATATGTCATCTAATGGCACTATTTATAACGATATTGATACTATTAAAGAAATCTCGCGCACTGCAGCTGCTGCATTCTCACCATTTATATGTTCAGCGTCTCCAAACCTTTTTGGCGCAGATAACTTTTCTGACCTAGGGTACTACGCAGATTTATTCAATCAATTTGAGCAACCTGAATATGTAAAATGGCAAAGCTTTAGATCAATGGAAGAGGCACGCTTTGTTGGTTTAACGTTACCGCACGTTTTAGTCAGAGCGCCCTACAGTAACGATGGTAAACGCCATCAAGACTTTTATTTTAAAGAACAAATAAAAAACCCCGAAACAGATATGTTATGGGGTAATGCTGCGTTTCAGTTTGTATCAACAATAATTAGGGCTTACTGTGATAGCGGATGGTTTGGGCATATTAGAGGGATAGAGCCTGGTAAAGTGTCAAAAGGGCTAGTCACAGGACTTGCAAAAGATAGCTTTGCAAACGATACCTACCAAAAAGAAGCTAAACCGCCATTGGATTTATTGGTAACAAGTAAATTTGAAAAGCAGTTCTCTGAACTTGGATTTATTCCAACGTCATCAGTAACTAATACTGAACATATTGTTTTTTATAGTAATGCATCGGTACAAAAAGCAAAAAATTACGAATCCAGTGCAGCTAATATAAATGCACGCCTTTCATCTATGTTGCAATACATTTTATGCGTATCTCGCTTTGCACATTATTTAAAAATACTTGCCCGCGATAGAGTCGGTTCATACATAAATGCGCATGCGTGCGAGCGCGACTTACAGTCGTGGATCAATAATTATACAACGGCGTCAGACTCAGCATCTGAGCAAATCAGAAGTAAATATCCACTGAGTAATGCGCGTATAAAAGTAAGTGAAAACAAAGCAAATCCAGGTCACTTTTTTTCTGTTTTACAACTACAACCCCATTTTCAATTAGATCAAATGGTCTCGAGCATTAAATTAATAACAGAGCTCAGTCCTCACCACAAAATAAAGGAATAACCATGAAGAAAATACATAGCTTGATTCGCGAGGGAAAACTAACTGAAGCACTATCTTTGTGTGCTACAGAGCTTCAAGACGAGCCTTTAAATTTTGATATAAGAAGTATCTATTCAGAATTACTTTGCATAAATGGTGATCTAGAAAAAGCAGACAAACAACTCGACTTTATGGTTCAAAAAAATCCTGAGTTTGCTGTAGGTGCTGTAAATCTTAGACATTTGATCCGTGCCCAGCAATCACGAATAGACTTTTACCAAGGTAAAGGGATCCCTAAATTATTTCATGATGCTGATGAGATAGACACGCTGTTTTTAAAAATGCATGTGGCATTGCTAGAGGGCGAAATAGACGAAGCTGCTGAGCTTTCTGCGCAAATGGAAACGTTAAGAGTTACAACGTTAAGTGATGCAGAGTCAGTGGCACGCGATTTGGACGATACATTAAACCCTTATTTAGAAGTACTAGGCACAAATGGCGAATTTTACTTGGCAAATTTTGATGAAATTGAATCGATAAAAGTAGAGCCTGTAAGTTCAGTATTAGAAAGCATTTGGCTACGCGTTGAAATAACGATTAAAGAAGGCCCTTCAGGCACTGCACATTTACCGCTTGTCTATGCCAATGCTGAATCGGATCTTGAAAAATTAGGTCAGGTTTCGGACTGGGTTGAACTCAAAGATGAATTCATTATTGGTAAAGGCATGAAAATGCTGTTTGTAAATGATGAAGCCATCACAATTCCTAATTTAAAAATTAATGCTGTAGAAGCAGCATAATTTATATTTGAGCAATAATGATAGAACATAAGCAGCAGCTTCAAGCATCTATTTTAGATAGGCTCATTGATGATGAGCCTGACTTTCAAGATGCACCATCGCGTACCGAAGGGATCACTATAAGTGAGCTACGTAAAAATGTGCGCAGAGATATAGAAGCACTGCTTAACGCCCGAATTCAATGGCACACGTGGCCTACACAATATAGTGAGCTTGCTACATCGTGTTTATCGTACGGTTTACCTGATTTTTCAAGTATGTCGGTCAGTTCTCACGAAGGTCGAGCACTGCTATGCGAGACAGTTAGAAACACTATTTTAAAATTTGAGCCACGATTTTTAGAAGTTGAAGTATTTACTGATGAAGAAGTGCCGGTTAATCGCGTTTTAAACTTGCGTATTAATGCGCTTTTATACGCTGATCCTGAGCCAGAATTTATAAGCTTTGATTCTGAGGTAGAGCCCGTAAATTTAGGTATGAAGATTATTGAGGCATCATTATGAACGATGAATTATTAAAATATTACAATCGTGAATTAGCATTTGTGCGTCATTTAGGTAAAGACTTTGCTGAGAAATACCCAAAAGTAGCTGGGCGTTTAAAGCTTAGTGAAGATCATGTTGAAGACCCTCATGTATCACGGCTTATTGAATCGTTTGCATTTTTAACAGCCAATATTAGACAAAAGCTAGATGACAGTTTTCCTGAATTAACGGATGCTTTATTAGGGCAGATGCTACCAGATTATCAGGCACCTATCCCTTCTATGTCGATTGTAAAATTAGAAGCCGAAAACCTTTCAACCACGGGTGTTGTCATCCCAAGAGCAAGTGAAGTTGAAACTAACGTTGATTCTATGAAGCAATGTAAGTTTCAAACCTGTTACGAAACCTACCTTTGGCCCATTGAAATCACTAAAGCCCAGTTTGATAACAGCCCTTTTGTAGCGCCTAAGCCGCGTTGGCATGAAAAGGCAAAGTCTATATTTAAGTTAGAGCTAACCGGTGAATACAAGGGCGTTTCGCTTGCAGAAACTGGTTTAGAAAAACTTCGCGTATATATAAACGGGCAGTGGCACCATACCCTTAAAGTATACGAACTGTTATTCAAACACAGCATTGGTATAGCCATAGATAATGGCGAAGAAGGCATTAAATACTTATCAAAAAACCAATTAAAAGCGGTCGGGTTTGAAACACACGAAGCGGTTGTGCCTTACTCTCAGCGCTCTGCTGCCGGTTATCGTTTATTGGTTGAAAACTTCACTTTTCCTGAGAAGTTTCGTTTTTTTGAACTTGAAGGCATACGCGGCGCATTACCTAAAAACTCCAACAAATGTGATATCTATATATACCTTGATACTGAGTCAAGTGAGCTTGAGAAACAGGTTGATGAGGATATGTTTTTACTCGGGTGCACGCCAATAATTAACTTATTTGAACAAGAACTTGAGCCAATTCGCCCTGAGATAAGTGAATACGAGTATCAACTTGCACCGCGTTATATGGACTCAGAAATTTCTGAAGTGATTGGTATTTCAGAGGTTATAGCGTTTGATCACAAAGGTAATAAACAAGTCGTTGCGCCATTTTATGGTCAAACTCATCCAAATTATCAAGGTCACGAAGACCTATTTTGGCATATAAGAAGAGAAACAGCGTCGTGGGCGGGCGGTTATGTAGAGTCTGGCACCGAGACATTTATGTCATTGGTAGATGCCAAATTTGAAAACAGCGCTATGGAATATGGTGAAGGTAACTCTGTACTCACTGTACGCGCACATTGTAGCAACCGTAATTTACCTGCGAGTATGCCATTTGGCGACGATGAGCTTGGGTTACTGATGCCAGAGCGCGGCGATGTAATTAAAAAAATTCGTTGTTTAGCGCCTTTTACACATGCAGTTAGACCCGTATTAGCCGATGCAACGCGCTGGCAGCTTGTTAATCATTTAACACTCGATACGTTTAGCGGTGAAGATGCGTGTAATAAATTAAAAGAAGTACTTCGTCTGTATGACTTTAGAGCATCGCCTCAAACCAAAGGGCTAATAGATAATATATATCGCGTTAGTATTGAGCCTGCAACCGCGCGTGTTATTCAAAAAGGCAGGGTAAGTTTTGTAACTGGCAGCGAGATAGAAATTACTTTTGCTAACGATGATTTTTCGGGCAGTGGCATGTTCTTTTTTGCCGCAGTGTTGGATCATTTCTTTGCTCAGTTTGCCGCTATAAATAGTTACACACGTTTGAGCTTGCGTTTAAAAGAGCAAGAGCAAATATATTATCAGTGGCCTGCGCGCGTAGGTGATAGACCACTACTATGATAAAGCAACTGATTGCCCAAGCTTCTCAAGTCGATTTTTATAAAGCGGTTTTCATTATTGAAAACCAGCTTAAAAAGCGTGGCTTAGATTATCGCCACGTCGGTTACGATAGCAACCCAAAGCAAGAACTAATAAAATTTACGGCCACCCAAAAGTTTGGCTACCCGGGAAATGCAATTACTAAGCTAGAAGAAACTGGCTTTGAAGATGGTCTGCACAAGGTCAATATGCAGGTTTCATTTATGGGGTTAACTGGCTGCTCTGGTGCATTACCGCAATTTTATAGTGAACTGGTTATGCAAAGGCTGCGCTATAAAGACACGACCATGCGCGATTTTTACGACATGTTTAATCATCGTCTGATCTCTTTGTATTACCGAGCTTGGAAAAAATATAAGCCTTCATTAAACCATGTAAACAATGACAAAAATAAAGACCCATATACCAAAATATTGGGGCTATTAAGTGGTGGCTATAATGAGCATCAGTTGCATTTTTCGGGTTTGTACAGTCGAAAAATTCGTAACGCATTTGATTTACAAAGTGTGCTTAGCTCATACCTGGGTTGCGAGGTAAAAATAAAACAAATGGTTGGTCAATGGCATGAACTTCACCAACAAGAGCAAACACGCCTTGCAAGCCAAGTATTATTTGAAGGTCAGCATGCGCAGCTAGGTGTAGATACCATGCTAGGTAAAAAGGTTTGGGATGTCTCTTCTAATATTGAAGTGCATATACAATCAAACGATCCAAAAAAAGCAAAACTTCTTTTACCCAAAGGGGCTTTGTTTGAACTCGCAAACAAAATTACTAAAGACTACGTTGGAAACTCAATCCAGTTCCGCTTAGTTATTGAAACTGACTTTCAGCATTTAGGCGCCGCTCAGCTGGCTAAGAATGACTGCCAATTAGGCGCAAATTCTTTTTTAGCGGTACAAAATAACAAATCAAAATCTAACCCTACTAAGTTATCGTTTAAGGGATAATTAAAATTAAAAGGAACACTGTATGTCTTCGATGACACTCAATAAATTAGTTGAAAAACTAAGCCCTGATTGCAGAAAAAGCCTAGAGGCGGCGGTTGCAATTTGTAATAGCAGAAGCCACTTTACAGTGGAGCTTGAACACTGGTTACTTGCCATGATTGAGCAACAACTAGATGATGTTAGACTTATTTTTGGCTCTTTTGACATTGATATTGAAAAAGTAAAACAAGACTTAAATCAATCTTTAGAAGCGTTTAAAACCGGTAGTGAGTCATCACCTAGTTTATCTGTACATGTTACTAGCTTATTAAAGCAATCTTGGTTAAGTACCAGTATTGAGTTTACAGATAATCAAATTCGCAGTGCCTACGTTATTTATACGCTTGTAAAAGACGATACCTTATCGAGCTTAGTAACCCGTTGCAGTAAGTTATTTAATAAAATAGAGCCAGGGCAGTTACTTCATGCGTGGCCGGAAATAGTTGCTCAATCGCAAGAGCGTAATCACTCAGTACAAAACACGGCTAGTCAATCGGCTACAAACTCTAAAACCCCGAGCCTTGACCAATTTACTGTTGATTTAACTGCTCAAGCAAAAGCCGGAAATATAGATCCCATTTTAGGACGCGACTTCGAAATTCGCCAGATGGTTGATATTTTGACCAGACGCCGTCAAAACAACCCTATTTTAACCGGTGAAGCGGGTGTAGGTAAAACAGCCGTAGTTGAAGGTTTAGCTTTAAGAATTGCACAAAAAGATGTACCTGCCGTGCTGCAGAATGTGAAAATTCACAGCTTAGATTTAGCACTATTACAAGCTGGCGCAGGTATGAAAGGCGAGTTTGAAAATCGTCTTAAATCATTAATTAACGAAGTGAAAAATTCAGTTAACCCGGTTATTTTATTTATTGATGAAGCTCATACAATGATTGGTAGCGGTGGAGCCGCAGGCCAAAACGATGCTGCTAACTTATTAAAACCGGCACTTGCTCGTGGCGAACTTAGAACCATTGCAGCTACAACGTGGGCTGAATATAAAAAGTTTTTTGAAAAAGATGCAGCTCTAACACGCCGCTTCCAAGTGGTAAAAGTAGAAGAGCCAACGCCAGAAAAAGCAGTGGCTATGTTACGTGGTTTAGTGCCCGTAATGGAAAAACACCACAAAGTATTTATTTCTGAACAAGCACTCGAAAGTGCAGTGCACTTATCGCATCGCTATATTACGGCAAGGCAACTACCCGATAAAGCGGTGGCATTATTAGATACAGCCTGCGCGCGGGTGGCAATGAGCCAAGCATCTACACCAAACACTATAGAGCAACTTGTAAATCGATTAAGCGAAATAGAAACACAAGTGCAGATGCTACACCGTGAACAAAAAACAGGTTTAGATCATTCAGTGCAACTAGATACACTTAAAACTGAACTTGTAACTATTGAAAAGCAGTTAGCGCCGTTAACTGAGCAATTTAAAGTAGAAAAAGAAATTGTAGCTGAGCTTAATCAGGCACTCGAGTCTATTAACTCAGAACAAGAAAATTCATCAGATGAAATTTTAGCCAATCTTAAGCAGAGTAAAGAAAAGTTAACTGCTTTTGAACATAATATGGTTCATTGGCAAGTAGATGAAGAGCTTATTGCACAGGTTATATCAGATTGGACTGGCATACCTGTAGGTAAAATGCACGAAGATGAAATACATGGCATTTTAAACCTTGCACAGCAAATGAAAAAACGTGTTGTAGGGCAAGACCATGGGCTAGATTTAATCGCTAAGGTAGTGCAAACATCTCGCGCCCAACTAGCAGATGAAAGCCGACCTAACGGCATTTTTATGTTGGCAGGTCCAAGTGGTGTAGGTAAAACCGAGACTGCACTTTCGCTTGCACAAGAAGTGTATGGCAGTGAAGAAAATGTCACCATTATTAATATGTCTGAGTTCAAAGAAGAGCACAAAGTATCACTACTGCTTGGTTCACCTCCTGGGTATGTAGGTTATGGCGAAGGTGGCATATTAACCGAAGCCGTAAGAAGAAAACCGTACAGCGTAGTATTGCTCGATGAAATGGAAAAAGCTCACCCTGGTGTACAAGATATTTTCTATCAAGTGTTTGATAAAGGTACAATTAAAGACGGTGAAGGCCGTGATATCGACTTCAAAAATACAATCATTATTATGACCTCTAATGTGGGAACTGATACCACCATGAGTTTATTTGAAGACGAAGAAAGTAAACCTAGTATCAAAGGTTTATTAAAAGCATTACAAGATGATTTACTCGCATCATTTAAACCTGCTTTTTTAGGGCGTATTAATGTAATACCTTACATTCCACTAAGTGACGATATTCTTACAGAAATTGCATCACTACAAATTGATAAAATAATTAAACGCGTTAATAAGCATTACGATGCTGAGCTTAAATATGAAAATGACGTAATAGAATATATTATTGATAATTGTCAAAATGCAGGGTCCGGTGCTAGGAACATTCATACCATTTTGCAAAATAAATTATTACCTTTGTTGTCGGAAGTTTTACTTTCTAGCATGATTGATGACAAAAAAATAAATAGTATATCGCTATCAGTTAAAGATAATGAATTTAATATTGAGTTAAATTAAAGTTTATTTAATTTAACTTAGTATTAAGGTTGTTTCTTTATTTTTAGGGTATTATAATTTTGGTGCCTTAAATCACTACATGGAATTTTGAGACATTGTCTTCATCTAAGGAAAGGAATCTGAAGGCCTTTTCATTGCTGTATTAAAGATAATGATTTCAAAGGAATTTTTGGGAAACCAAAGTAAATAATCCAGTCTAAATGGATAACATTGTTTAATTAAAAGGAGCATTATCAAATGCAAGCAAATACATATTTAAAATACGGTTCAATCAAAGGCGAAACTACAGCTGAATCTTTCAAAGATTTAATCACAGTATTATCTTTAGATTGGAACGTAAGCCGTGAAATTAGCGCAGCAACTGGTACAGCAATGGACCGTGAGTCTAGCTCTACTCGTCTTGGCGACGTTACTATCACTAAACTTCAAGATAAAGCATCTCCGGATCTTTTCAAAGAAGCGACAATTGGTAAAGGCTTACCAGCTATTTTCCATATCACTAAACAAGGTGATAAAGTTGAAGAAATCATGAAAATCGAACTTACAGATGCGATGATTTCTAGCTATTCAGTGTCAGTACAAAACGATCGTCCTATTGAAACAATCACTATCAGCTACACAGAAATGATGATGACTGTTACTCCAACAGACGACAAAAATAACATTACTGCTCCACTTGTATACGGTTACAGCGGTGTTAAAGGTCAACAAATGTAATATTTGTTATCTTATAATGGCTCTGGGCTTTTGCTCAGAGCTTTTTTTGATCTTTAGGATGGGAAAGGCAAGGAATGCAAACAGCAACACAAAATAACAACGTAATTCAGATTAGCACCCCTGCTGGTAAAGATGCCCTCTATTTAACTCGTTTTGTTGCCCAAGAGGCAATGTCAGACTTATTTGTTATGTCTGCCAATATGTACACAATTGGCAAGCAAATAGCACATGAAGATTTGGTTGGAAAGCCAGTATCTATTAAGGTAAAAAATGCACAAGGCGGCGGTGAGCGTTACTATCATGGAATAGTAAGCCATTTGGTTTCAAACGGCAGCCGTACAGCTGATGTAGAAGAACAAAAAAACTATATAGATTACCAAGCAACTATCGTCCCGTTTGCAGCATCTATGCGCAACCGTAAAAACAGCCGAATATTCCAAAAGAAAACAATTAAAGAAATATTTGCTGACCTATTTGGCCAACACAATGTTGCCTTTAGCGATAAAACCAGCAAAACATACCCTAAATACGAGTACTGTGTTCAGTACCAAGAGTCAGACTTTGACTTTATTCAACGATTGCTTCAACAAGAAGGTATTTTTTACTTTTTTGAGCATACCAACAGCAACCATACCTTGGTATTAGCTGATGATATTACCGCTTATGAAGTGTGCGACGAAGCAAAGGTAGTTTACTCAACTGGCCATTTAAGCGAATCTCATGTATCACGTTGGCAGGGCGGTTTAAGTATTGCGCCAGGCAGCTTTAAACGCGTTGGTTACGATTTTAAACAGCCATCACGCTACCCAGATGGTGAGCAAGCTAATCCAGAGTTACCGACGCAATCAGTATCAGAAATTTTTGAATACACGGGCGAGCAAGAATGCCACCCGCGCGCAGCTAATTTAGCATCTGTTCAGCTTGAGTCATTACAGCGAGACATGAAGCTTTCTAGTGGTCGCAGTGATTGTCGTTCATTTACAGTGGGTAAACTCTTTAGCTTTAAAAAGCATGAAGACCCACGTCTTGAAGGTAAAACATTTGTTATTACCTCTATGATGACGTCAATAACGGTGCCTAATCAGTCTGGCTCTCAGCAGTCGTCAGTAGAAGAAGTGTACTCGAACCATTTTGAATGCGTACCCAAAGATATACCCTACAGAGCGCAAATAAATAAGAAAAAACCAGTTATAAACGGTGTGCAAACGGCAATCGTAACTGGCGACAGCGCCGATGAAATAATGATTGACCAATATGGTCGCGTAAAAGTGCAATTTGACTGGGACCGAGAAGGTAAAAAAGATTCAAAAAGCTCGTGTTGGATCCGTGTTGCGCAAAATTGGGCAGGTAAAAAGTGGGGGGCATTTTTCTTCCCTCGGGTAGGCCAAGAAGTACTTGTAGACTTTATAAATGGCGACCCAGACCAACCAATTATTAGCGGAGCAGTGTACAACGCAGATTTAATGCCTCCGTATGCATTACCTGGTGAAAAAACACAAAGTGGTATTAAAACACGCTCTACTAAAGAAGGCGGAGCCGATAACTTTAATGAGCTAAGGTTTGAAGATAAAAAAGGCAGCGAGCTGGTTTATATTCAAGCAGAAAAAGATAAGCAGCTTTACGTAAAAAATGACCAAAACGACAAAACAGATCACGACCATAATATTGAAATTGGCAACGATCGAAAAGTTGATATTGGCAATAATGAAACACTAAAAGTGGCTAAAAATCGCAGTGACGATATAGGTGAAAACGACACGTTAAAAGTGGGTAAAACACTTAATATTGAAGCCGGTGACGAAATAGTAATTAAAACAGGCTCTGCACAAATTAAAATGAGCAGCAGCGGTAATATAACTATAGAAGGCACTAATATAGACATTAAAGGCAGTAACGTTAAAGTTGATGGTAGCGCCATTACTTTATCTGCCGGCATGATTAAATTAAATTAGTGCAGTTATGGAAATAATAAATAGCTTTTATACAGGGCATAGAAACGGCATTAATAATAATGGTTACGTTGTATATTGCCGTTATGGTTTGCCGTATTTAATTTGTTTACCAATAAATAGGCCAGATGATCCATTGCTAAATCCTGCATTAACGCATTTAAAAGCTATGGATGGTTATTATGCTAATCAGTTTTTAAGTAATTTACATAATGCTTTAAATAGTGAGGATACCATAGCCGCTTTATATCAGTACGCATTACAAAGCCCGGTATCAATTTCGGATTATAGTAAGGCAGAATTAGTTGATACATTATCGGGTTTAGTTTCTCAAAGTAAATTATTAATTATTCCTTTATTTGATTAGTTTTATTGTCAAAAAGTAAATAAGACAAGGAGTCTTTATGGGTAAGCCCGCAGCTACAATTGGTCATATGCATGTATGCCCTAAAACCACAGGTACAGTCCCGCATGTTGGCGGCCCTGTTGTGGTAGGCTCAACTAATGTATTAATAGGTAGCATGCCCGCAGCACGTAAAGGCGATATGTTAGTGTGTGTTGGCCCACCTGACAGCATAAAGTCAGGCTCTGGTAGCGTAAAAATTAACGGTAAACCCGCAGCTCGAATGGGTGATGATAGCTCCCACGGCGGAAAAATTGTTGTTGGTAACCCTACTGTATTAATAGGTGGCTAACCTTGCTGTCTACTTACATAAGTAATCATCAAGCACAATTGCTCAGTATTAGTAAGGCGCAGTGCTGCCCGTTTACTTCTGTAGGTTATGTAAAAACACTTAAAAAAAAGCTGTTAGAAACAACGTGGTTAACCGCTAAAAAAAATAATACTCCGCAACACTTTACACAACCCGATTTAACTTTAATTAATACGTTAGTAACGAGTGAGCAAAGCCTTGATGTGACTGCGCAGGCATGTATAGAGGTTATGGCTAATTTACCGCAAACAATTAACCTGGCTTTTATAAACTCGTTGCTCAACAGCCCATCCCTGCATGACTTAGCAAAGGCTGTTATTTATAAAGTTTTATTACAGCAACACAGCTTTAATTTAATTGCATTAATTGACTTAAACACTATTTATTTTGCATTGGCTAATAGCACCGAACAAGAGGCAACACCAGCCGAAACAGTGGCGCTTATCAGCGCATTCAACCCTAATGCAAACATACAAGTGCTAAAACATGTGTTTGATGAGCTATGTAAAAGTAAGCTTGTTAATTCACCGTTAATGTCGCTTTTTTTATTATCACTAAGTTGGGAACAAGTAAACGCATTAAGTAATTACGCAAGCAATGTTTTAACAGTAGATGACACTTTGCATGTGCTATTACAAAGTGGCTATATAAAGCTAGTGCCCTTAGCGTGTATGTCGTTAAACCAAGTAGAAAACCCAACAGCTATTATTGCCTTAATAAGGCGAATGCTCGGTGATAAGCTCGATTTACTCGTAAGCTATGACATTCAAGTAAATGCATTTAATGCTGAACAACAAGCACTAGTGGCTTTTAAACAGCAGTTACAGCAAAACTGGCCTAAATACGAGGAGGAGCTTTGCTTGCAGAGGTTTGTAGCTGGAAAATCTCTTAATAAAAGGTTAAACGCAATAGAAATGTCGGCAATGGACTGTTATAGCCAAGCAATATTTAATTTGTATACCTACTACAAATCGATGGCTAAAAATGTAAAAGCAGAGGCGCAAGCATGAAGGCGTTTAATGTAAACGTAAGCTGTTTTTCTACGCCTTTGTCGCAAGACATAGATACACTGCTATATGCAGATACTCCAAACCCACCTAACGGTATTACTTGGCAATCATGGAATGCCTGTATTTATGATTGCATAGTAAAAGCGAAAGAGCTTTTTGCTAAAGTAGAAGACTCAAACTTGCCACTTGTATGGTTATTGCCAGCACTTGCGTACCAAGATGAGCTAAAGCAGCTTTTAGCAAAAAGTTTTAAACAGTTGTTCCCTGAGCATGTAGAGCACTTATTATTTTATGGCGCTGTTGGTGCTAATACGTTAGTGCAGTTGGCGGTGCAAAAAAAATGGCATAAGGCAAACGTGATTGCCATTGATGCTACCTATAAAGCCGATAAAAACAATGAGTGGGTATACTTAGGAGTAGGTGGTGCACTCGCGACTATTGAAACGGCTCAAATTGGCTGGATGCAAACTAGTCATGAATTTGCTCCTTCAATAGATTTTATAAAGCACGACCAACTAGGCGGTATATTTTCAAAAATTGCACAGGATAATAAAGACCATATAGATCTTATATTTGCACCTGGCAACGGCATACATCAGCAAAGTGATGTTTGGCTGACTAATTTACAATTGCTCAGTAATTTAATTAATGAGCATACACATTATGAATTACCTAATTACAAATTAGGTAAAATTGGTGCGCTTGAAGGACTCGTCAATTTATATCAATTGACCTCAAGCCCGGCTATTGTAAATCACTTTAAACACGCGTTAGTGATTTCTCAAGAACAATCAAAATATCAGGCCGCAGCATCATACTTATGGATAAGTGAGGAAGTACACAACTAATGCAAAGTAATACGGTTGTTTTACAAGGAACGAGTTACCCCATTTGCCTAGTTGCTGGCAAAGGCCAAACGCCGTCAGGTTATGCGCCAACTGTGGCAAACACCCCTGAAACGGCTAAACAACAAATAGCTCAAATTGGTGGTGCGTTAACAGGTGACGCTGCCAAACGTCTTGATGTAATTAATTTATTAAATAGTGCTGGCGTTAACTGCCCACGCAGCGCATCAGCTCGCGAAACCGCAAGCGTACTTACCCAGGCCTTAGTAAGTGGCGCAGTAACGTGTTACCACCAAAAAGCAAAGTCGGCCATTCAAGTAAGCGATAATACTAATAGTGGCTCAGCGGGCAAAAAGTCGAGCAATAAATCAAGCTCAACTGCATCAGGTAAAAGCGCATCGCAAGCACCCGCTAAAAATACGGGGGGTGCAAGTAATAACACTGCAAGCGAAGAGCCCATTACAAATCAAGAGTGCCGCTCAGACCCGGTTTCAATGCTCTCTGGCGAAGAAATCCTCCCGCTTATCGACTTTACCCTAGCAGGCAGCCGCCAATTAATATGGCGACGTTTGTATCGCTCATCTCATGCTGATGTGTGCACAACAATGGGTAATGGTTGGCGCCATGACTTTATGGCAAGCCTTACTGAGCATTATTTGCCGCCACCAAAAGTGGGCCCTAAACAAAAAGGCACTTACTGGTTAGAGTACCAAGACGAGCACGGCGCTAAGCATAAATTTGAAAAGGTGAAGCCTGGCCAATCGAGCTATCAGTTAAGTAGTAACCTTGCGCTACATTACCAAACAAATGGTAAGCAAGTACTTGTAACACCAGATGACCAACACCTTACGTTTAAACCAGGCGAAAGCGCGTGGCTGCTTGAAAAAATAATTAACGAAAAAGGCCAAAGCATCGCGTTTTATTACGATGCAAAAGAGCGCCTACACCGTATAGAAGTAAACAAAGTACGTGGCTGTATAATTAGCTACAACGCGCAAGGTTTGTTAAGCAAAATAGCAGCGTACTACACCGATAAAAACAACAAACAGCAATTGCTATCGCCATTACTTGCAAGCTATGAGTACGACGAAAACAAAAACCTTGTTCAGTCTACTAATCAGCAAAACGAAACTGAGCGCTACGCGTATAACGCCGCTAATTTATTAACAAAGCGTACCCGAGCCAGTGGCTTTAGCCATCATTTTGAGTGGGATAGCTATTCACCCAGCGCTAAATGTATAAAGCAGTGGGGCGATAACAATACCTATACCTACCAGTTTGAATACAACCTTGAGCGCGGTGAAACAACCTGTATAGACTCTCGAGGCCACAAAGAGCACTTTGTACATAACGCACAAGGTAAATTGGTAAAACATACCGACCCTAACGGCAACGTTTGGCAATATACATACAATGCGCAAGGGCAAAAGCTCAGTGAAATAAAGCCCGATAGCAGCACAACGCGCTATAGCTATACACCTTATGGCCAATTAGAAACAATAACGCAGCCAGATGGTAGCCAAACCCATTTTGCTTACAACCAACTTGGGCAACGTGTATTAACTACCTTACCTGATGGCCAAACCATTACGCGTAAATACAGTGTGGCTGGCTTATTACAAAGCGAAACCTTTGGTGATGGCCGCACCACGTTATACAGCTACGATAAGCTCGGCCAGTTAACCCAGCATATTAATAAAAATGGTCAAATCACCAAATTTATTTGGAACGAGCAAGGCGAGCTATTAGCAAAGCATCATAACGATGAGTTAATACGTTACAGCTACGACAGCTTAGGCCGCGTAAATGCCACACTGAATAACGCAGGCTTACTCACCCAATATAAATACAATGAGCATGGCCAGCTTACACAAACAATTGCCTTTGATGAAAACGAGCCTGAAAATAAGCAGCATCAATACTTTAGCTACGACGAAGCAGGGCGATTAATTAGCTCGCAAAACAGCAAAGGCGATACCACAGAGCAACACTTTGAAGGGCTAAGCCAACCGCATTGTGTTATTCAGCCCGATGGTAGCGCACTGCATTTAACCTACGACAAAGAGCGAAACTTAACAGCCATAGAGCGAAGCGACGGCCACGTATACCGCATAAGTTACGACGCGAACGAAAACCCAACACAAATAACCGGGTTTGACGGCACGCTACAGCAGTATAAGTACGATGCCTGTAACCGCTTAGCCTCAGTAACGCAAAGCAACAAACGTCATGTAAAAATAGAGCGCGATAGCCTTGGCCGTGTAACTGCACAGCATGCAAGCCTTGCAAGCGACTCACATATAATTAATAACGCCAATTACTACAGCTACACAAAGCAAGGTAACATTGCGCGTGCACATAATGCACAATCAACCTTAAAGCAGCAGTTTGATAAAGGCGGGCGGCTATTGTGCGCCGAGCAAGTTAATAACCAGCAACAAGCGCATACCTTAAAGTACAGTTACGACGAATACGGCAGAAGGCAAACCCTTACCCTGCCAGATTCAACTACGCTTAAATACAGCTACAACCAGTTTGGCCAGCTAAGCGGCATTAACTTACTGCAAACCAACAGCAAAGAGGTAGAACTTGCAAAGCCGCTTGTAACATTAAGCTACGACAGCCAAGGTAATATTAAAGCCCAGCAGTTTGGTAACAGCATAACCCTTACCCAACAGTTTGATGTATTCAACCGTTTAACGCAGCAACAGCTTACACATCCAGCGCAAGCATTATTCGATACCTGTACGTACAACTACGACAGCGTCAACCAGCTCATTGCCCGTAAAAACGAAGGCGTAAGCAGCCAAAACATCAATTTTGAATACAACAGCTTGGGTCAGTTAATAAAACAAACATTGGCAAGCTCAGGTGCTGATACAATCACACACTACCAGTGGGATAGCTTTGGTAACCCGCAAAGCCAAACAGTTAAATCAAACACAAGCGATGCAGACCTTAGAGATACAGGCGAGCAGGGTATAGAACATGATGCAGCCAGTAACGAGCATACAGCCAGCTCTTCTATTGATTTAACACACGCCACCCATAGCGAATATAACGAGTTAGCGCCAAATAGTAGTGGAAGTAGTAGTAAAAATAGTAGCAACGTTGACTCAGTAGCAAACAATGAAAGTACTAACAACACCACAATAAACAGTGCCACCGACGCCGACCGCCTAACACACTTTGGCGACAGCGACTTTTACTACGATGAATTCGGTAACCAAATACGCGAAACCGGCAAAGGCATTAAAACCCGCCGTGAATACAACGCGTTTAATCAGTTAAGCTGTTTTAACAACAACGGTACGCTCACCCAATACGACTACGACCCACTCGGTCGTCGTATTGCTAAGCACACCGAGCACGGTAAAATTGACTACATTTGGGATAACGACCAGCTAATCGGCGAATACCAACACGGTGAATATACTTGGTATATCAACCTGCCAAATCAATTTCACCCAGTAGCGCTGATTAAAAAAGGCGAGGTGTACTACTACCACCTAGACCAACTGAACACCCCACGTTTTGTAACCAACAACAAAGCAGAAGTCGTTTGGGAAAACCAAGCCGATGCGTATGGTTATGAAGAGCCAGAAGCCGACTTTAATACAAAAAGCAGCTTCACTCAGCCAATCCGTTTTCAAGGGCAATATTTAGATGAAGAGAGCGGCCTGCATTACAACCGTTATCGCTACTACAGCCCCAAGCAGCAACGCTTTATAAACCAAGATCCGATTGGCCTAGTGGGTGGAATAAATCATTATCAATATGCACCGAATCCGGTTAATTGGGTGGATCCGTTTGGGTTGAGTTGTAAGGAAGGGGTAGCGACTGTCCTAAGAATAGGTCGTGGCAAAGATACTCATTTTGCTATTCAGATAAAAACTAAATTTGAGGTTACTAAAACTCATCAACTAGGTGGAACTGATGATAATGGTATTAGTAGTAGAACTCTTATTGATAGCTACGATGAAGAGGAAGATTTTGCTGGCAAATTAATAGAAAAAGCTACAATAAAACTACCAAATGCGATTGCTGCGATTGATTTACAAAGACAGCTAATGCTCAATAGTGAAATAGCTCTTGATGCTGCTGATGGTGATCCTGATAATTTACAAACTCCTTTATATGATGCTGCTACTCAAAGCTGCCTAACGCATGTTTTCGATGTATTGGAGGCAGGTGGGATAGAAGGTACGCCAAAAAGTTCCTCTATTCGAGATAAATCGGTCCGTAAATTTACACGTGATATGATGAATGGGAAAGTTGGCGAAGAAGAGGTTTCTGAAGTTGTGGAAGAGTTTGAAGATAACAAAGCAACTTGGAAGATTGATAGTAAAGGTAGGCCTATTTCAGTTGAGGCAACGTTAAAATCTACTTATCATGGTAAGCGCTCATCTAAAGAGAAAAAAGCACAAAGTGAAGCTGGTGGTGAGGCTAGGTTAGCTGATGATGATGGCGGTCATTTAGTTGGCCATCGCTTTATGAGTGATCAAGGAGAGAAAAACTTATTTCCACAAAACTCTAACTTTAATCGAGGTAGTTATAAGTCGATGGAAAATGAGTGGGCAGATTGGACCGAAGCTGGATATGAGGTCAAACTAAAGGTTTCGCTTGAGCCCCCTGGAACAGCTCGACCTACTGATGTAATTAGTGAATATGAAGTATTTGATCCTAAAAGTAAAAAAAGGGTATATAAAAAACGTCATAAGTTTAATAACCAAAATGGGCAAACTTATGTGCGAGTCCCAAAAGAAGTAATGCAAAAAATGTAGAGGTTAAATGTGAATATAAAAGATGAAGCACTCATGGATATTGCGCAATTATTTTTGCGCTGTTCTGATCTTATTGACTATGAGTGGAAGGAAGTTACTTTTGTTTTTGAGTTTGGCGAGGGGTGTACTTCTAACTCCGGCTTTTTATATGATGGTGAAGAGATTACACCTGCCGCAGCTTCAATTGAAGATGAACAATTGCTATTAGATAATACTTTAGAGCAATTAAGAGAAGATATTTATCAGCAATGCGGTGAAAAGTTCAATCAACTATTGTTTCAAATGGAGAATGAAACAAAGCGCTTTAAAGTAGACTTTGAATTTGATAATCCAAACCGGTGGGCTATTACACCTAGTAATATGTTCGAAATGCGAGAGAAACTTCGTCCTAAGTTTGACTGAGTTTTAACGTAATATTAATAAATACGTAGAGTATTATAATTAAGTCTAGTAACACTTTTATTAGACTTAAACCTTTTAAACTGGGAAGTCGTAGATGAAACCAGGCAAAAAATTAAATTTTACTATTAATTCAAGTGAAAAAGTGTGTAGTCATTTACATGAATTTATTGATAAAGAAAGCGAAATAATTCCAAAACCATATATTATTGGTGTCAGTGCTGAACATTATACTCTGACTTGGTACTGTGAACTTTGTTGTCAGCAATATTCCTTGCCGACTCAGGGAGTATTTTTATTTGACTTTCCTGAAGATAAAGAAGAGTACGACGACCTTGCTTCTTTGAAAGAGCTTTATAGTTTTAAAGATTTAAAGTCATACGTTGATAGTTTACTTAATTTTAAAGTATCAGAAGTATGCGATAGCAATCCATTTTTAGCATTTGATAAAGATGAAGGCTCTACTCCAAAACACGTTAATCAAGAACTATTTTATTCGTTATCGAGATTAAACGATGAAAAAGTAGAGCAGATGGTAGAGAAAACATTAATGGTGCCATTTGGTACTGAGGTTGTCTTAGACGATTCAAATAACAAATAATTAGGAGACACACTTTAAATAGTAGGTGTCGATTTACTACTAATAAATTTTAATTTAAAAAATATAACATTAAAGAAAAGGATGTTTCGATGGCAGTAATCAGAATAACTCATTCTGTTGGGTTGGGTGGGATTAACAGTTCAAGTGATGTAAAAACGGTACAAACCGCGTTAAATAAATTACTAAAACTCATCCCGCCTACTCAAACTTTAATTGTCGATGGTCGCTTAAACCCTCGTCCAGAAAACTCAAAAACTATTGCTGCTATTAAGTTGTTCCAAAGCAAAGTCTTAAACATGGTTCGACCCGATGGAAAAATATATCCGAATGATGCTACTTTTCGTAAAATTAATGAAAAGTTAGCTAGTGCTGCAGTAGTAGTTGTTGTACCAATATCGGGCAATTTAAAAACGAAACTAAAACAAAATATGATGAAATATGAAGGTAATGTTCCTCATATGTATTTAGATACAAAAGGGTATGTAACCGTGGGCGTAGGTCATTTATTAAAAGATGTTGAAGCGGCAAAAAAAGTTCCTTTTACGATTCGTGATACTGGAGCCGTAGCATCGGTAAAACAAATTGAAGAAGAATTTAAACTCATTAAATCAAAACCTTTTGGTAGTCAAGCAGCTGCTTTTTACAAGCCTTTCACAAAGTTGGTAACTACAGAGGCAGTAAGGGAAGCACAAGTTGAACAGCATATCAAAATATTTGAAAGTGAGCTTAAGCGCATATATGGCGCATCAGAATTTTCAAGTTATCCCAATGATGTAAAATTAGCGCTATTTGATATGATTTTTAATTTAGGTATGCCAGAACTTAAAGACAAGTTTCCTAATTTTAATAAACATATGAAAGTTCGTGATTTTAACCAAGCAGCCATTGAATCAAATAGAAAAGATGTATCAACTGAACGTAATACTTATGTACGAAACTTATTCAAGAGTGCAAAATGATAAAAAAAACTATTTTACTTGTATGTATTGGTATTTCTAGCGTTGCATGTGCAAATATAAAAGAAAATAAAATAGCTCCAACATATAGTTTAGAGAATAAAACTGACGGATATTTTATGGAACCGGAAGTCTTAGAAACGCGGGAGCAGGTTAACGCTTTATTTAGTAAAAGCTGGTTTTATTCCTATGAAGTTGTTTTAGATAGAAAGCCAGCTATTAAAGTTGATAGTTGTAAAGTTTTATCAAAAGCGTTACGTGAGGGCTATAAATCCTCTGATTATAAACAACAGAACGCACTAATAGCTACTAATAAAATATGTACTACGTGGGCTGATATGGGGAAGTTAAAGCCTTCAAATGAAAGCTTTTTAGGTTCATTTAAACACGGTGCAGCATTACCAAAAAAACTGCCGCCTGAGTTGTCTTTAATCATTTCAAATGATGATGAGCGCCGCTTAGCAAAAGCGAATAGCTGGGAAGAAATGAGCCATATCCAAAAAATGGAAACTGTCAATGATGATCAAGCTATTTATTACGACAACAGTGGTGGTATCCAAAGGTTAACGATAATGGCGAAGGGCGATTATAACCAAGATGGCATTGAGGATGTTGTGTTGCATATGGCAAATGCAGTCGAACGTGGAAGTTATTCTTCTTCTTATAGTTATGTTGTGACACGACTAGCCGCGGATGCGCCATATACGCTTCTTAAGCAATTTTAATTTTATCGTTTGACACTACATATTAACATGGAGAAAACACTCACTATAAAAGCGAGTGTTTTCATTTATGCTCAAGTACAACTATAAATATCATTTGTAATCGCAGTGATTGAATTGAAATGCATACTTTAAGGATAAGACCTTTATATTATTAAATTTAACTAACAAATCCACATTTCAATTCTACATAATTAAAAGGAGCTATAAACGCCAAAATTCAGGTGTTTTATAATTATTATGGAACAACAAAACCAACAAACATTAACTAACCTTGTTTACGATATATACGAAAACCCAACTTTAATAGAAGAGCATCAAGTGCTTATCATGCCCTTGTTGAGCGATTTAGTTGCCACAGCACCAGCTGGGTTTGAGGGTATGGCGACGATGATTAATACCCATATTTCTAATGGGTTTAAATTCAAAAATCCTAAAATACAAAAATTTGAACTTGAGTCAGGGCTTTTAAAACTTAAAACATACTTTCAAAAAATAAACCTTTAATACCTACCTCTCTTTTTTATTGAGCACCCACATTTTTAATTTTAATGCAGCACGTGTGCTGCATTTGTTTTTCTCATTAAGGATGATGTATGAGCCTTATTACCACGAGTATTTTAATGCTGTTTTTACAGCCTTTATTTGTATATTTAGCTCTTTTTAAAGAGTCTGAGCAAAGTGCCCGAAACCGTTCCCTAGATAACGAAGATGCTATGTATCTATTTATAGCGCCAGGGTTAGCTGTATTTTATCCTGATGACTTTTGGCAGGCGGTACTTTATTTAGGAACTGTATGCCTATTAGGTTTAATGCTCGCCATTATTGTAAAAAGCAAAGCTAAAAAACGATTAACAAGGGATGACGCTATCGGGTTTACAATTGCCAGTTTTTTATTTTTTTGGCTTATAAAATTAATTATCGGTGGGATAGGGTACCTTTTTAGCGAAAATGCCGCGAATGGTTCAGCGGCCGACATAGGCCAGCAAGCTTTTTCATCAACTTCAGGTGAGCTTTTAAACTGGGGGTATTTATATTATCAGTTTTGGCCAACGCTATACTTTTCACTATCTATGCTAACCACTTTAGTTATAAAAATAATTGAAAGCCGGTTTGATAAACATTCAATTTCAGGCTCGCTGTTAATTTTGGGTGCAGTTTTAGCTGGCGTATCACCGTTATTTGGCAATGCTTTTATTTTAGGTGTGATAGCTAACTTTTTTATATTTTTTGTTGTGTGTACGGCATGCATAGAAATTGATAAAAAGAGCGATCCTTCAGCCGGTGCTATTAGTATTATGTATGCTTTTTTGCTTATGGGCGGCATCATGTTTAGTGGCATTGGTAAATTAATATATACGCTATTTTATAATTAGATTAGTGATTGTTTTTTGATTAAAAAACATGCAGTATAATTGTACCTAATTAGACCCCTACTTTTTCAGTATAAATATGGCTGGTGTAATTAATTAGCCATATATATTAAGTAGTTTATAGCTAGGCCTTGGGAGAGAGTTTGCTTTGTTTTTATCGCGCTTAAAAATTTTTGTATTGGTAATAGTCTCTATTGCCGTTGTTTTTTTTACTACATCACAGGCTTGTGCAGATATGTTTGGCTTTTTTAATAAACAAGAATTTTATTTATCGGCTCCAGTAAAAGGGCAGTTATTAGATAATGGGCAGCCAGTTGCAAACACTAAAGTGATGCGCTCACTTACCTATGGCGATGAATACGTTGATGAAACCACAACAGATGAACAGGGTTATTTTACCTTCACAGAAAAAACAATAAAAACAGGTAAACCTTCTAATATGTTTGATAACGACTCGCTGGTTCAACATATTTATTTAGAAAACGGCACGCCAGAAGGGATTGTTTTGTGGTACACACTTGTTTCAATTCATGAAGATAGCGATACACTCAAAGCGCTTCTTGCACACTTAGAGTGTGATATTGGCCAAGAGCCACAAACTTATGATATTCCAATTAAAGAAGATACAAGCCACACTTTTGCGATATACACATCATGTAAACTTTAACTATTTATTTAAAGGGAACTTATATGAATACTTTGACACCCACTCAAGCCGTACAATTAGCAAACCTTGCTTATAAAGCAAAAAGTATTAAAACCACTAATTTACTTAATCGCACACTTCATGCCTCTTTGCGCGACAATTTTAACTTTTCTGTTAACCCTGGCGCAGTACAAGGGGTAACGGGCAGCTTTTTTTCTCATTTATTTAATTTAAGCACGGGCTTTGCCTTAGTAGGTCATGGGCTTGGCGCGTATGAGGGCGATTCGGTTATAACTATTCGGGGGACTAACTCGCTAAGAGATGGATTAACCGATGGGCACTTTGGTGTGAGTGGTGGGTCAAATGGCAGTATGGTGCATGCTGGTTTTAATAAGACCTTTTATAGTATGAAGCCTGCGCTGCAAGAGTTTATAGCAGCGAATATTCAAGATAAAGTAACGGGTTGCGTTCATTTAGTTGGCCACAGCTTGGGTGGTGCGTTAGCGACGCTTTCTGCTGATTGGATCAAAGCTGAGTATTCACTTCCTGTAAAATTATATACGTTTGGTTCGCCACGTGTTGGGCTTGAAAACTTTTCTCGCGCAGCAACATCCAGAATCGATAAAATTTATCGCTGTACACATGGGGCTGACCCAGTGGCTAAAGTGCCTTTATGGCCTTTTTCGCATGCTCCGCACAATGGCCAAGAAATACGTTTAGATAGTGGACAAGGTTTAAAAGGTGCTGCTCATACTCTTGCTGGTACGCCTGGCTACTTAAACACTGCCAATAGCAATAATTGGAACAACTTAACTATACAAGCTAATAACTTTTTAAACATGCCTGTGCGTTTAAAATTTGAAGACAGAAATCAAGCATCATTTACCTCACATTGGGCAGATAAACTAGGTGCTGCACTGATTACCCTTTTAAAAGATGCTGGCTACTACAGCGCAGTTGCTGCCCAAGCAGCTATTGGTACTGGGCTCACTTTTTACGATATGTTGGCGCGAACGCTTGATAAAATAGCTAAAGCGTCCGCCTCGTTTGCAACACAAACCTTAGGTTTACTAGGGCATATGTTAGTGTTTGCAGGCAAAGTAATTAGTAAAGCGGTGGAGCTGACTTATAGCTTTATAAAATCTGTATTCGACTCAACCCTAGGCGCTTTATACAGAGCTGCAAGAGAAGGGCTTAGCGGCCTAGATTAACCTTAACTTAAATCTCAATCTCGCTCTAACAAAATAGCACCACTTTGGTTTTCGCCTAAGTGGTCGTTTTTGTTATAAATAGGGCACTTACTTATAGACAAACACCCACAGCCAATACAGCCATCTACGCGGTCGCGTAGGCGCTGCATATACGCTATGCGCTCATCAAGCTGTGCTTGCCATTGCTTTGAAAGGGCTGACCAGTCTTTTTGTGTGGGAGTGCGCTGCTCAGGTAATGTGGCCAGGGTGTGTTTAATTTCATCAAGTGTTATTCCCATGGCTTGTGCGGCTTTTATTACCGCTATACGGCGCAGCACATCTTTTTTATAGCGGCGTTGGTTGCCGCTATTTCGCCAACTACGTATGAGTCCTTTTGTTTCGTAAAAGTGTAGGGTTGATACTTTTACGCCGCTGCGCTTGGCGACATAACCTACGGTTAGGTTAGCCTCGGTTAGTTTTTTTTGATCTATTGGCATTGTTTTAAATTTCCAGTTGACCTCAATATAAGTTGAGGTTTTAAGCTTCTTTCAACATTAAAAAAGGAGCTAACTAAATGCAACAAAAACTTAAGCGGAGCACTGTTATTATTTATTCAAGCGCACGTAAAAATGGTAATACGCAGGCACACGTTAACAGCTTTGCTGAACAAAACGATGTAAGGATAATATGTTTAGATGATTATAAAATAGCGCCGTACTGTTATAACAAAAACTATAAAAGCGATGACTTTTACGCTGTATTTGAAGCACTGTTAAAGTATGACCACTGGGTGTTTGCCTCACCCGTTTATTGGTACAGCACCACGGTACAAATGAAGTTATTTATTGATAGAATAACCGACTACATGGACGATGAAGCATTAAAACCAAAATTACGAACGCTGCGTAGTAAGCATTTTTCAGTGCTTTCTAATGCGTCATCAACTGAAGCGCCGGCGTGTTTTGTAGAGCAATTTAAAAATACGTTTAGTTATTTAGGTATGCAGTTTATTAATCATCACCATAAAAGTACCCAAAAGGTTGCTTAAATTGCAGCCTTTTTTGGTTGTCTCTGGTAGTTTAGTAATACGCTTAAAAACACAGGATTGTTTTATGAAATATTTACTAGGGTTAGTGCTGCTTTTTAGCCCGTTTATTAATGCTAATGAGCAACCAATTAACGGGTTTGGTAATTATTATAATGTACCCGAGCATGACAAAATTAATAGCTCAACGGTATTTAAAATAGCATTTGATGTTGCCGATGGTGCTAAAAAAGGCGAGCAAAATAACTCAATAAATTCGCTAGCGCGTTTTATTAACATGCATGTAGCGCATGGTGTAAAGCTTAAAAACATTCAACTTGCATTAGTTGTGCACGGCAGCGCGAGTGTTGATGTGTTAGCTAATAGCGAATATAAAAAACGCTTTAGTGCTGACAATAAAAACCAAGCGTTAATTGAGCAGCTACTTGCTAATAACACTCAGGTGTATGTGTGCGGGCAATCGGCAACTCACTTTAAAGTAACGCCTGAATTGCTTATTGATGGCGTAAAAATGTCGCTTTCTGCGATGACCACGCACGCACAACTTCAACAACAAGGCTATACGCTTAATCCATTTTAATGACGCAAATAACAAAAAATATACTCTGCTTTGGCGATTCTAATACGTGGGGCTTAAACCCCGAAACAGGTAAGCGCTATGATGAAAATACCCGTTGGACGGCGCGGTTACAGCAACAGCTAGGCAGTGGCTTTACCGTAATAGAGTCGGGGCAGCCAAACCGTACGCTTGTGAATAACCCGCCTTTTACGGGGGAGCTTAATGGTATTCGCTATTTAAAACCCGATTTGCAGCAATACGCTTTACACACGCTCATTATTGCACTTGGCACTAACGATTTAAAAAAGCGTTTTAACTTACCCCCAGCAGATATAGCCACCGGCCTTACGCATTTTATTGGCTCTATTAAGCAATTTTACTCGCCTGCTAACTTACCGAACATAATTGTTATTGGTCCTTTATTTATTAACCCTCAGCATGGATTAAGCCATATTTATTTAAACTGTAGTCAAAAGTTACAACCCTTAAACGCTCTCTTTAAACGTGTAGCACACGAGCACGCGCTTAATTACGTTGATATATTACACCTTAACGGCCCCCTAGGGAGTGATGGTATACATTTAAATAGCCAAGGCCATAAGCAGCTTAGCGATATACTCAGCCACCTGGTTTTGCAATTATAATGTAAACAAATCAATAAATTAAAAACGTAATTTGCTTTAATTATTTTATAAGCTTGATTGCTTTTATGCCCAGATATGCAATTATTATTGCACCTGACTCACACACAGCTTCTTTAAAAAGGTGTTATGAAACAATATCAACGTAGGTCTTTAATTGCAGTATTAAGCGGTGTCGTGGTTTTTATTATATGTGCTAGCACACTGATGTACTTTGCTGCACAAAAGCTAAGTAGGCAGTTAGCGCGAGATTCAAATTATATTGTTCAACACATAGATGCTGCCGCAACAGAACGTAGAAAAATTTTAACCCGCCTAAATAACGCAAACGCTAAACAATGTAATAACAATACATTGATAGAAATGCGCCGCGCGTTGTTTGATGCACAATACGTGATAGATATTGGCTTTTTTACAAATAATGAGCTGGTTTGCACCACCGGTGCAGGAAAGCTGGCAGCTACAATTACCGATAATCCTCCCGACTATATTCGAATTGATAAATACGATAATAAACCTGTGCGCGTAAGGTACGAACCGCAATTGTATTTGCTTTTGTTTAGTGGTCGAGCAATGGAAGTGATAATTGTAAGGCAAGGTAATTACAATTTAATAGTCGATACGCGCGCTTTTAACGATAAAGTAATTGTTTCTCCTCAGTGGGAAGTACTTTATAAAAACACGCTCGAGGCGTTTCATTTAGCGGGGGCTAAAGGGGTTTATGAGCAGGTAAAAAATCACTCATTTTTACCTTATGAATCAATTATAAAATGCAGTACTAATAACCCCGGGTACTGCGCAGCCGCACAACTTCCGTGGAGCCAATTTTTTGCTGATAATCAATTTTTATTGATTATTTCGCTTATTTTAATTTCGTTAGCGGGTGTATCAAGTGGACTGTTAATTGACTATAGCTTAGCGGCTAGGCGCTCAACTATTACGCGTGTGCGCAAAGGCCTTAAAAAAGGCTCATTTTATTGGACCTACCAACCCATTATTTGTTTGCAAACAGGTAAAGTGGTTGGCTGTGAGGCGTTGGCCCGTTTTGAAGATAAATACGGGGTTTTATTTCCTGATCAATTTATTCCTATTATCAGAAAAACCAATTTAACGTGGCGCTTTACCCAAGCCATGATTGAAAAAGTACTACATGAGCTAACCACCGTTGAGGTATTACCGCGCAATTTTAAAATTTCTATTAATATTTTTCCCTACGATGTAGAAACAGGCAATATTGCGCTTTTAAAAGACATACCTGCACTCACCGATTCGCGCTTTATTATTTGTTTAGAAATAACAGAAGACGAATACTTAGACTCAACAGTTGCCCATGCCCACTTTAAAAGGCTGGTTGAGGCGGGCTTTAATTTATCGATAGATGATTTTGGTACGGGTTACTCTAACTTAAAAAATCTACAAAACTTGAGCTTTCATCAGCTTAAAATTGACCGCACCTTTGTACAAGACATAACAACACAAGGCTTAAAGGCCTCAATGATCCCCAATATTATGGCGTTGGTACGTAAGTTTAACTACACCTGTGTAGCAGAAGGCATAGAAACAAATGAGCAAGAAGCCATACTAAAACAAGCTGGCGTACATTATGGCCAAGGCTGGAAATATGCCAAGCCTATGGCACTTCGTGAGTTTAAAGCGTATTTAAAATTGCAAACGGTTTAAACGTGTTTTACCTCATATACGTATCAGTATGATATTTATAACAGTGTAAGGTTTTAAAATGATTAAAATAATAGCCAGTGCATTTATGGTGTTAATGCTTAGTGCGTGCTCAGCCCAATACCCAAATCAGCAAATTACCGGTAAGCAGTTTCCTACCATTAGCGGCCAAAGCCTAGATGAGAAAAGCGTAACCATACCGAGTAATTTTAAAGCCGATAAAACCTTGTTACTCATAGGCTATAAACAAGATAGCCAATTTGACATAGACCGTTGGTTAATTGGCTTAGATATGACAGGAGTTACATTACCCACTTACGAACTGCCTACCATAGCAGGTATGGCCCCGCGTATGTTTAGTACATTTATAGACAGCGGTATGCGCAAGGGTATACCAAAAGAGCTATGGGGCGGGGTAATCACTATTTATGAAGATGGTGAAGCTGTGCAAAAATTTACAGGTAATAAAAACCCAAACAATACTCGCGTTGTTTTAATAGATAGCAAAGGTAAAATTTTACATTTTTACGATAGGGGCTTTTCGGTAGAGGCGCTTAATAAACTAAACGAAAAAATAAAATAAAGGGAGCCAAGCTCCCTTTATTATTAAGAGTATTTAAAACGCATAACTTACACTAAAGCGCGTAGTGCGTGGCATAATATAGCGGCCATTTGGGGCATCGGCATTACGTGGGTCGCCCTCTGTTATACCTTGCTCATTCGTTAAGTTATCAATGGCCAGTTGTAGTTTTATGCCTTCCATAGGTTCTAAAATTAAACCTAAGTCTACTTTTTCGTAGCCATCAAGAGTCACCGTGTTTTCGTTGTTACCAAAGCGGTCATCAACAGCCGACAGTGTGCCATATAACGTGGCATACATACCTTGTAGCTCAAAGTCGTAGCTAGGTGTGATACGCACTTGCCACTTTGGCTGACGCTGAGATTCATTTCCTTCATTGGTTGGGCTTTGCGTAATTTCAGTTTCTTGTAGTGTGGTATTTAAATTAACCGAAAAACCCGACTGATGATTAAAGTTATAATCAAGCTCAACACCGTACGCTTCGTTTGTTAAAATTTCTGCAGGTACACCAGGGCGGCGTACAAATGTATCGCCCTTAACTTCGTTAACAAACAAGGTAGCGTAAAAGTCTGTAGAGTCAGAAATTAGCTTGTAGCCAAATTCGCCTTGGGTTACTTCTTTAATTAGCTTTTCGCCGCCTTCATAAGCGCTAAAGTTATCTCTAAAGTCGTCAAAGTAAGGCATTTTATAACCACGGTTTACGCGTGCAAATACACCCATGTCATCGTTTATTGAATAGTTTATCCCCGTTGTCCACGATGTTTTACTTTCATCATAGTTAACTGTTTTGGTAATAATTCCATCAAGGTCTTCATCAACACTGTATTCTACTTCATGACTTTCGTGGCGCACGCCTGCATCTAATGTAAAGTCGTCGGCAAATTTGTATTGAGCTGTTACATAAAACGCATGGGTGCGCGCATCACCTGTTGAGCTAATATCGTAGTTAAAATCGCAGCCATCAGTGCTTTGATTACACTCAATGCCAGTTAGCGACTCGCCGCCGGCTTCTAGTACGTGGTAAGCCGTATTACCTAAACTCCACCAATCGTTTGCCGATGTACTAGCTGTGTAGTAACCAAACGTGGCTGATAAATTATCAAATTGCTTTGAAAACGCTAAATCGTTTGTAAATGAGCTAATTTCTTTTAAAACAACCCAGCGGCCAAGTTGTTGTATTGGGGTGTCGCTTGCGTACTCAGTATTGGTTACTGCACCAAATGCGGTTTGCCCATTATCGGCAACTTCACCAACCGTGGTTGCTGAGCCACTTGGCACCAACCCGTATGTATTGGCATCCCCTTTAGTTATATTAAAGCGGTCAGAAAATTGCCAACCATTATCAAGCTCTAGTTTAATGCTACCGCCTGTTACATGGCCGTCCCAGCCTCGGCCATCCCCTAAGTCAATATCGTGTGCTTGTGCATCGGGGCCGGTAAAAATGGTTGCTTGGCGGTTTAACGTGCCAAGTTGGGTATATTCTGCGTCAATCCCTCCAATATTAAGTGGGGTAGGTAAGTACCATGCACCATGGTCATCTGTTTGACGGGTATAAAAATTAAGCTCGCCATTATCTAAATCTTTAGTGATATTAATGGTAAATTGGCTGCCTTTCTCAGAGGTAAAACCTGCATCACGAATACCCGGAGAGCTTTTTACATAGCCGCCAACCATAAAGTATAAATCGTCAGTAATTTCACCACTAATAACAGCATCTACTCGTTGTAGGTCGTAATCAGATGTTGTGTATTTAAATAAGCCCTCGGTGTCTTCACTACCGCGCTTTAGCCTAAAGTTAGTTGTTAAACCCGGTTGGCCGTTTGATAAAACAGGGTTTGGCCCACCGCGTAAAGCCTCCATGGTCTCAATCGTTTCATCAATTCTAAAAAGTGAAGAGTTTTCTAAAAACGATAATGTAGGGGCTGGGTAAACGGGTGACCCTTCAATACTTAGGGTTAAAAATGGGGCGTCACCGCCGCCAGGAAAACCACGTACAAATACATTGGCACCAGATTCACCCCCTGAGCTTTCTACCCAAACCCCAGGTACGGCTTTAAACAGATCGGCAGTGCTTTTAGGTGAAAGTTTAATAATTTGCTGGCTATCAATATTTGTAACAGCGTAGCCTGCATCAATTTTTCTGATGCCGACCCCGGTAGGTGTGCCCGAAACAACAATTCGCTCTACCTTGGTTTCTTGTGCTTGCTCTTGTGCAAAGGTGGCGTGTGAGCTCAAGGCTAAAGTTATAGCGCACGCTAATGTACTTTTTGCTTTATTGAATGTCATGTGTGATCCCGTTTTTAGTGTGTTAAACAGTGTGTTTTTTACTGCGCTGTAAACAAAGTTTTTATGTAAACAGGCTGTATATGATGAAACCTTAAAGATTAATGCAAACGTTTGCAATATTTATTTGTAAATTATTTATGAATTATATTTGTAGAAATATTGAGCGTAAAAGCCTAGGTATGGCTTTTTTAGCCTGTGAGGCAAGCCAGAAAAAATTAATAATGCTATATTGTCAGCTAGTTACATTAAACATTAGTTAGTACAACGCGGCTCAGGGTTTTCATGGATAACAAAAAAATAAAATTAGCTGATTTAGCAAAGCTGGCAGGGGTGTCTACCTCTACGGTTTCGCGTGCTTTAAATGACAACCCGTTAATAAAACAAGAAACACGCGATAAATTAAAACAACTCGCTAAAGAGCATAATTTTAGTTTAAACACCGCTGCAAGCCGCTTACGAACGCAAAAAACAAATGTTGTTGCTGTTATCATTAACTTAGATGAACAAACCGAACAATCGATTAGCGATCCATTTTTACTTAAAGTGGTTAGCGAAATTAATCTTGCACTTAATCAACAAGGGCTAGAGCTTTTATTGTCTAATTCAATAATGGCACAGCACGATTGGGCCAATTATTTTATTAATGGTCGAAGGGCCGATGGCATTATTGTGGTTGGGCAGGGTAAAGATCAGCGCAATATAGAGGCGGCTGCTAAAGCGGGGATCCCTTTGGTTGTGTGGGGAGACCCTAAAACACCCAGTAATTACCCTATTGTAGGCAGTGATAACTACCTAGGTGGAATGCAAGCCACTGCGCACTTAATCGAACACGGTGCAAAAAATATTTTATTTTTAGGTGACCCAGAGCACGGTGAAATTAGTGAAAGACACCGTGGTTATGCGGCTGCGCTATCTACACATAAACTAGAGCAGCACGTTGTTTCTATTGATATTACTAGTAGTTCGGCGTATCAAGAAATTAATAGTCTATTGCGCGAAAAAGGGCTCTACTTTGATGCAATAATGGCTTGTAGCGATATGGTTGCCTTAGGGGCAATGAAGGCGTTAAAAGAGCGCTATGTCAGTATTCCTAATGATGTTGCATTGGTTGGCTTTGACGATATAGCAATGGCAGATATTAGCCATCCGTCGCTTTCAACAATTAAACAAAATACTCAATTAGCGGCTGAACTTTTAGTTAAAAAGCTTATGCAACAATTTATGGGTCAAAAAGTTGAATCTCAAGTTATTGATATAGAATTAATAACTCGTCAATCGAGCAAACGTTGATTTATGGATGATAGATACAAATTTTAAAACTTAAAATGCAAACGATTGCATTAAATTTTATTCTACACTAAACTCAACGTTCACTGACACAAACACACACGCTAATTACCCAAAGGTGTTAGCTTTAATCGTTATGGCGCACTGCGTTATAAGTAAGGCAAGCTATGAGTAAAGCAAAAATCACACTAGCAATTGCTGCAAGCTATTTTATTTTCGCAATATTATTAAATAGCGTAGGAACAGTCATTTTGCAGGCAATAAACACACTGGGCGTTAGCAAAACTGAGGCGTCTGTTTTGGAAGGCTTTAAAGACTTATCAATTGCGATAATATCTTTTGTTGTTGCCTCGTTCATTCCAAGGTTAGGGTATAAGCTCGCAATGTTAGGGGCTTTAGCGGTCGTTGCATTAGTGTGCTTAAGCACCGCACTGATCAGCGAATTTTATATGTTTAAAGTGCTATTTGCAGTGATAGGCTGTGGCTTTGCGGTAGTCAAAGTTTCTGTTTATTCGATTATTGGCCAAGTAACCGAAGATGCGAATAGTCACTCGTCACTTTTAAACACCATCGAAGGCATTTTTATGGTGGGTGTATTAAGTGGTTATTGGATTTTTACCGCCTTTATAGACCCAAGCCAAAGCAATGCGTGGCTCAATGTTTATTACGCGTTGGCTGCGCTTACTTTAATTGTATTACTAAGTGTTGTTATTGCACCGATTGCGCCGGCAATTGATAAAAATAAAACTGACTCTAGTTTGAGTGACTTTATAGCCATGCTTAAATTAACATATCAGCCCTTGGTGCTTATTTTTATTATAAGTGCATTTTTATATGTTCTTATTGAACAAGGCGTAGGCACTTGGCTGCCAACCTTTAATAACCAAGTTTTACAATTGCCTGTGGCTATAAGTATTCAGTTAGCGAGTATTTTTGCAGCGGCGTTAGCGTTTGGTCGCTTAGTTGCGGGGCAGGTGCTTAAGCACATTAATTGGTTTTTTGTGCTGTGCGGATGCTTAGTCGCCATGGCATTACTTATTATTATAACGTTACCCCTAACTGAAAACCTACCTAATACAGCAATCACTAGCCTATTTGATGCACCACTAGCTGCATTTGTTTTGCCCCTCATTGGCTTTTTTATGGCGCCAATTTATCCAGTGTTAAATTCGGTAATGCTCAGCGCATTAGAAAAGCACCAGCATGCAGCCATGACAGGGTTAATCGTTGTGTTTTCAGCACTTGGAGGCACAACTGGTTCAATGATCACAGGCTACGTATTTGAGCATTTTAGTGGTCAGCACGCATTTTACCTGTCGTTAATTCCCATTAGCTTAATTTTTATAAGCGTGATTATTTTTAAACAGCGCACCCGCGCCATTTCTCAGCACGCTGCCAGCATATAATTGATTTAGGATTGTTATGAATTTTTTTGAGAGCCAGTTATTTAAAGATGTACAGACCCAACATATTTTTGATGACTGTAAAACATTTGCAGATGCAACTGCACGAACCAGCTGGCAAAGTGCGTGTAAAAACTATGAGCAAGCAGCACCGCTTAATCAAGCCCAATTAAAAGAGTTTGTAAATGCTCACTTTATTACGACCCCCTTACTACGTATGCAAAGTGAGCCAGATACCGCAAGTGTTAAACACTACATTAACTCTTTGTGGCATGGTTTGAGACGGGCGGCTGATAAACCTAAAGCCGATTCTTTATTAGCATTAAAGCATAGCTACATTGTGCCTGGTGGGCGTTTTCAGGAAATATACTACTGGGATAGCTACTTTACAGCGCTCGGCTTAATTGATGCTAATAAACCCGAGATTGTTGAAGATATGCTGCAAAACTTTATCGACCTTATAAACGATTATGGGTGTATTCCAAATGGCAACCGCAGTTACTACTTATCGCGTTCACAGCCACCTATTTTAGCGCTTATGGTTGAATTACTATGGCAGCACGAGCACAGTAAAACCAATAATGTAGCATGGCTTGAAAAATGTGTTGATGCGCTTGAAAAAGAGTATGCGTTTTGGATGCAAGGCGCAGAAGAGCTTACGAACGAGAAAACGGCACTAAGGCGAGTTGTAAAAATGCCATGCGGTGGCAAGTTAAATCGTTATTGGGACGATGAAGCAACCCCTAGGGCAGAATCCCTGAGAGAAGATCTGGCACTCGCAGAGGGCTTAGCTGAGCATAAAAAGCCCGACTTTTATCGACATATACGTGCTGCATGTGAATCTGGCTGGGACTTTAGTTCTCGCTGGCTAGCTGAGCCTAATTCACTTAGCTCTATACAAACGACCGATATATTACCCATTGATCTTAATTGTTTGCTTTATAACCTAGAAAAACAGCTTAGGAAGTTTAATAAGTTGCTAGGTAATAACCAACAAGCCGATTTATTTAGCGACTACGCAGCAGCTCGCCGCACACTGATTAATAAATACATGTGGAGTGAGCAACAACACTTTTTTGTTGATTATAATCATCACAAAGCGAGTCAATCTAAGGTGTTAAGCGCTGCCGCAAGTACTGCATTATTTTTTAACTTAGCGTCTGAGCAACAAGCTCAACATATTGCCGAGCGACTAAGCCGCGACTTTTTAAAGGCCGGTGGCATAGTTACTACCGTTACCTCTACATCACAGCAATGGGATAGCCCTAATGGGTGGGCTCCGCTGCAGTGGTTTGCTGTTAAAGGGCTTAATAATTACGGTTTTAGTGATCTTAGTAAACGTATAATGCAAAACTGGTTAACAATGGTAGAAAACGACTTCTCTGTTAATCAGTGCCTATTAGAAAAATACAATGTGTGCGTGCCTCAATTAAAAGCAGGGGGCGGAGAATATGTAGTACAGCAAGGTTTTGGCTGGACTAACGGGGTTACCTCACGCTTTTATACGTTATGTGAGGACTGATCAGAGCAGTATTTTATATGAAAATAATTCATTCATTATCATTAAGTTATTGTAAATATTAACTAAATATTATTGGTGATTGTTTTATGCCGTGTATGAATAATACCAAGGGCGCATTGTAAGTTGTTAATAAATTCGGTAATGTGGTCTAAACATTTCAAGGAAGAAATCTATGCTACAACCACACGCCGTTTTTGTAAAAACCACGTTTCAATCTTCTTTTCACTGTGAAAGCTACACAACTATATTAAAAACCATGCAAGCTATTTTTGGCGATATTAAAATGGACGACGTGATCCCTAAAAACGAGAAAAGGGACAAGTTTGATTTATTTTTAATTGATGGCGCTAAAAATAACTGGTTAGATTTGCTGCCTGCCGACTTAATTTGCCTCGCTAAAAAGTATAAAGTTGTCTTATTTAATGTAGAGCCCAATGCCGTGTGCGAAAAAAACCTACTGTTAAATCATTTCAATGGCGTGTTTTATAAATCAGATGCACCAGAAACTATTTTTAAAGGGCTAGTTAGAATAACCTCAGGCGAGTTATGGTTTACGCGAAAGGTTATATCAAAAGCGTTTTCAGATATTCTCTCGGTTGCCTCTTCGTTTAATAGCCTACAAGAAGATATCACCCTAAAAAAAGGGGATTATGCGCACCTTACTAAACGTGAAAAATCGGTTATTCACTTAATTGCTCAAGGGGCGAGCAATAACGCCATTGCCGATAAACTTAATATAAGTGACCACACCGTTAAAACGCATTTGTACAGTGCCTTTAAAAAAACCAATTCTCGTAACCGTGTTGAATTAGCAAATTGGGCTCAGCGTTACATATCGGTTTTATTACCTATGGCTAAGTAGTTATAGCAATTTTTTAAAAACGATTGTTGTATACACTCATATAAAAAAGGCTACATCATGTAGCCTTTTTTATTTTTAAATTATAGCCTTATACTAATTCGCTTAATCAAATGTTATTGCGCATTGGTATTACGCTGCTTTTTGTGCCCACAACCCTCTATCAATTCCTTTTGTAATTAAGTCTGTGAGTGCTTTTTCAATGGCTTGGGTTACACATATGCTCATCGGTTCGTTATCACTAAAGCCGGCTTCGGCTTCGGCTAAGCGTTTGTAGCTTACGTACCTAAAAAATCCTGCACGCATTTCTTGGCTAAGTACTTTTTTGCTCGTGGCTACGCTAAGTAATACTTGGCCAGTGCGAACATCAACTGCGCGTAAATATATAGATATTGCATCTTCACGGTATAACTCAGATGCGCCAATACCAAAGTATTCCATTCCTAAACCGCCTGTTTTTACATTGGTATCGTAGCTAATAATACCGCCTTCTAAAATTATTTTAGCGGTTGTTAGGGGCGGTAAATCTGGTTGGTTAGGGTTGTCAGATTGGCCTGCACGAATAATTTTTCGCTCTGTTAAAATATTTTGTAAGCCTTCGCGTTCAACCGGTGTAAACCAATCAGACTCGTGCAGTGCTTGCACTAAAATAGAGTTAGCACCTTGCGTTACTGCCGTTGAAAACGAGCTAACATTAGTTTGCGGTTTGTATTGGCCTGTTTGATCTCTAAACGAATATACAGACACAGGGATACTGCCTACAGGTTTAGGTAAGTTTTTTAAATCACTAAATATTTCAGTGGGTTCTAATGTGGTGGCGACTTGCTGTGAGGGAGGGATTAAGTTTCCCATACTTGAGCAACCAGTTATGGCTAATAGAGTTATTGTTATGAGTATTTTGCGCATTATCCAAACCTCGGAACTTCGATGATCACGACAGAGTCATCTAATATATTGGTTATTTTTACTGTAATAGTGTCGGTTGTGCTGGTGATGACTTCTATTTGATAATCGCCACTCATAAATATTGAGTCTTGGTCAAATAGGCTGTCTTCAATTTCTTCACCAAACGCCATATCGGTAATTTCTCTTACCATGCGGTTTAAATAGGTGCGCTCTAATGAGTCTTGAAATTGCTCGGCGTAGCCTTTTTCGATGGTTGGGGCTTTGTGTTTGTTTTGCGCTTGCGCTTTACTAAGCAGCATAGTGGCATTGAGTGGGTTACCACCAAAGCTTGGGTTGATTGGGGTATAAATTATTTCAGTTGCCGAGGCTGAAAAACTAAGTGTTGTTATTATTATAAGTGCTATTTTTTTCATTTTACCATCCATTTACTGCCATATCGGGTGACGATGTTGCCATATTTGAGCGTGCCATCGCGTCTATTACAGTGTAAACAGCTTGCTCAACGCGTTCGTCGAGGGGCGCTAATCTACGTCCTAAATAGGTTACATACACGAGTTGGTTATTCATAATTAGCGAAAGCTTTGTGCCAGCTTTTGGTATTACTGTTTCTCTTATTTCTATATTAAAACCAGCGGTTGAAGGGAGATCTCGCCAGTAATTTGAAAACTCGTAATAAAATTGATGGCCAAAACGACTAATGCTTCTATCAAGCAGTAAGCCATCTATTTCTAGTTCTTGCGCAGCATTGCTTAGCGAAGAAAAAAACAGAAAAAAACTCAGTAGGTAGTAACGTAAGAGAATATTTATTTTCATAGTAAAATGGGGAGGGTTAACCTCCCCACCTCAATAATTACATTTGCGTAATTGTTGCTGTGTTGCCATCACCAATTTGCGTAACAGAAACCGTGCTGTCGTAGCCAATTACTGAGCCTTCAACAAGGTTATCGTTACCTACTTGAGTGACTGTAAACGATACGTTTTCACCGCCCACTAAAAAGGCTGACTGCTCAACGCCGCTTACCCAGTTACCTTCACCTTCTTGTGAAATATCAATACTGTGGCTACTACCTTCAACCATCATATCGACTAGGTTTAACATGCCATCTTGCGCAATATCGATTTGGTTATCGTTACTATCTAAAATACCAGCAAGCGTAACAACTGCCTCGTTTTGAGCACCACTTTGGGCAATATCAATATCGTTATTGTTTGATGTAAGCGATACATCAGGGTACGACGATTGCACCAGCATGACGTTTTCATCACCAGATTGAACTAAATCAACATCGTTATCTGTGCCGTTAAAGTTAGCAAGGTGAACAGAGTTTAAGTCGCCAACTTGAGTGGTTGAAAACTCATTATCAGAGCCAATTACACCCATGTAAGATTCGTTAAAGTCACCGTTTTGTAGTGAAGTTAGCTCGTTGTTATCGCCAATTAAATCGGCTGTCATTAAGTTTTCAGCGCCAACTTGCGTTGCTGTCACTTCGTTATTTGCACCTTCAAATAAGTTTGATTCAATTGTATTTAATGAACCTTCTTGATCTAAATCTATTTGGTTATCATCGCCAACAACAGCTGCAAACGTTACTGCATTTGTTAAGCCATCTTGCTCAATTTCAATTTCATTTGCATCACCAGAAATTGAACTAAATGCTACAGCGTTACGGTCGCCGTTTTGTTCAACTTCAAGCTCATTTTCATTACCTTGTAAGCTACTTACTTTAAAGGTATCCCAGTAGCCGTCTTGAAGTAAATCAAGTGTATTTTCATCGCCTGAAAGCATGGTGATTTCTGCTTCATGCCATTCACCCTGTTGTAAAGACATGATTTCATTTGCATTACCTTGCATATCCATGTTGTAGAACCAGTGGCCGCCGCTACCTTGCTCTACATCAATAAGGTTGTCATCACCGGTTACGATGTTAATCGCTTCGTTATTTACGAAAAAGCCTTGGCCAAATTGGCTAACAAATAACATGTTGTTGTTACCTGTTACCTCAGAAATAAACCCATTAGCAACGCCATCTTGCGAGTACACTTGCGTGTTGTTATCGCCAGTTGTTGTTACTTCGGCATAATTACCAAATTGGCTTTGCACAACTTCAGTGTCGTTATTGTTACCTGTGGTGGTCACAAGCATGGTGTTGCTGTCGCCTTCTTGATAAAGAAACGCGTTATTTTCATTTGAAGTTTGGCTGAGGGTTAAGCTGTTTTCTAGACTCTCTGTAGATACCTGTGTACTTAGTTGCGAGCTAGACACTGACTTGTTTTGTGTATCTGCGTGTGAGGCAAAGCTGGTACCGACTGCTAATGCAACAGCGCAGCTTAAAAGTGTTTTATTCAACTTCATTATTATTCTCCTTGAAATAGTAAAATCAAATACCTTAAGTGTTATAAATTTTAATAAGATATTTTCGCTCAGCATGCCGTGCTGAAATAATGGTGTGATCCACTGTTAATTTGATTTTGTAAATCGTTTGTTATTACAAATACTAAGTTTAAGCCTGTCATTTTTATTAAACATAAAGTGGCTAAACTTTTTTGTAAGAACACTTTCACTGTATTCTCCCCGGCGAAGGACTTAAATCATCTTTTTTTACCAATTTTATTTTTTTATGTATTTCATCGAGTTATAAAAAAGTATCTATATAGGAACAAAACTGGGAAGGAAAACTAGTAAAAATGTTTGGTCCTTAAAAAGGTAAAAATGGCGGACGGTAATTCATAAAAATGACTGTGTTGTATGTTTTTTTGTTAATCAGTCTGGTTAAAAATGTTGATTTTTAGTTGTTTGTTATTTTTTGACTTGTGTAAATCCATATTTATTAGTTTTCTAGTTCTATGCCACGTGATCCTCTTGTATTTGAAGTTGTAAGTAAACTTACTTAGTACGGCTAAGTTAAACCAACTATGGATAGAACAATGAAAACAAAATTATCTATTATCACTCTTGCTTTACTCCCGTGTTTAGCTGCTGCAAAACTACCTGATGCAGGTGTTAAACACCCTGTTGTAGCAAGTAGTGATGCTGTAATTGTTAAATACAAAAAAAATGCATCAGCACAAATGCGTAAACAAGCGCGTTCGTTAGTTAAAGCAAAAATTTCAGATGTAAACGCTGATGAAATTGATGATAACTATAAGTCTTTACTTTCTGGGCGGTTAGCTAAGTTTAAAATTTCGGGCATGAGTACTAAAGAAGCCATTGCACGCTTAAAATCTCACCAAGCGATTGAATACGTTGAGCCTGATTACCAAGTAAGCATTGCTCAAACGCCTGATGATCCGCGCTTTGATGAGTTGTGGGGTTTAAATAACGACGGCCAAACAGGCGGTACTGCCGATGCTGATATTGATGCAGTAGAAGCATGGGATATTTCGACAGGTAGCCGCGATGTTGTGGTAGGTGTAATTGATACTGGTATTGACTATAGCCACAGCGATTTAGCTAGCAATATGTGGGTTAACAGCAGTGAAGTGCCTGGAGATGGCATCGATAATGACGGTAACGGCTTTGTAGATGACGTGCACGGTATTAATGCAATTACCAACAGCGGTGACCCTATGGATGATGAAGGCCATGGTACTCACGTATCGGGCACCATAGGCGCAAGTGGTAATAACGCAACAGGTGTTGTAGGCGTTAACCACGAAGTATCGCTGGTAGGGTGTAAATTTTTAGATGCTGCAGGTAATGGCTCAACATCAGATGCAATTAAGTGTATTGATTACATGGTAGGACTTAAAAATGCCGGTGTTAACTTACGTGTTTTAAATAATAGCTGGGGCGGTGGCGGTTATAGCCAAGCATTAGCCGATGCAATTGCCTCAAGCGAAGCAGCCGATTTACTGTTTGTAGCGGCAGCGGGCAACGACACCATAGATAACGATGTAAACCCGCATTATCCTTCTAACTACGAAAACGCAAGCGTGTTATCTGTAGCAAGTACGGATCAAACCGATAATATTTCGTGGTTTTCGCATTATGGTTTAACCAGCGTTGATATGGGCGCCCCTGGTAGCGCAATTTTATCTACTACACCAGGTGAGAGCTATGCGTCTTACTCAGGCACATCAATGGCGACTCCTCATGTAGCTGGCGCTGCAGCGCTAGTGCTATCTATTAACCCAGAACTTAACACGCAAGAGCTTAAAGAATTACTAATGAGCTCTGGCGATGCCAACGCTGCACTGCAAGGTGTAACGGTGGCAGGTACGCGTCTTAATGTTAACCAAGCACTTATTGATGCAGATCCTACACCTGGCTTTAAAATTTCAGCCGATCCACTTACGCAACAAATTGTAGCGGGCCAAGCTACAAATTACACATTTACCATTGGCTCAATTGCCCAGTGGGATGAAGAAGTAACGCTTGAACTATCATCAACATTAAGCGGCGCTTATTTGTCGGCTAGCACGGCTCGCCCTGGTGATGAAGTAATGCTTAACGTTGAAACCGACACTGATACACAGTGGGGTGAATACGAGCTAACCGTTACTGCAACAGCGGATGAAATTGTTAAACAGCAGTCAGTTAAATTAATGATTCAACCGGTAGGCCTAAACGACTTTACCTACAGCAGTAATGCAAGTGTTGATATTCCTGATAACTCGCCAGTGGGCGCCGTATCATTAATTAATGTACCTGATGATTTAACTGTGTTTGGTACAACAGCGGATGTTGATATTACGCATACTTACTCAGGCGACTTAGTGGTTAAGCTAGTATCAGCACAAGGCACGCAAGTAACGCTACAAAGCAACGTGGGTGGTTCAAGCGACGACATAGTGAGAAGCTTTACGTCTGAGTCATTTAACGGTGAAGTGGCAACAGGTGATTGGACGCTACACGTTGAAGATACCGCAGCAGCCGATACGGGTACCATTAATACTTGGTCTCTTACATTAAGCGCTATTGGTGAAGTTAGCCCACAACCACCGCGTGCGGGTTTTGATGTAGAAACACAAGGTTTAACCGTTAACTTTACTGATTCAAGTACGGATGCAAATAACGATATTACACAGTGGAGCTGGGAGTTTGGTGATGGAGCAACTTCATCTGATCAAAACCCAATGCATGTTTATGCAGCCTCTGGTAATTATGATGTTGTACTAACCGTAACTGACAGCGAAGGCAATACAAGCACGTCAACGCAAACGGTTGTAGTAAGTGATGTAGAGCTTGAGCTTACCCTTAAACGCGCTAATAAATCTCGCCTTGATACTATGCGTGTAGATTTAAGTTGGGAACGTGTTGGCGCTGAGTCATTAAGCGTATACCGTAACGGTGAGCTGGTTGATACCACATCAGACAACGGCCGTTACCGCGACTACGTACGTGGTGCTACATTACCATCGTACGATTACCAATTATGTGTAACTGAAAATGTATGTTCTAACATCATTACAGTGTCATTTAATTAACTACTCCTAAAGTGACCTTAAGCCCAGCACTGCTGGGCTTTTTTTGTTTTACGATAAATCTAATAAGCTCTTAGAGTTTAGTTTTAACGGCTCACATCTAGGCTTCATTATACCAATGCGCATAACTAAATGATTAAGTACTATTGCGGATTGGTATTATACGGATGAGTTTTAAGCCAGTGCTCGGCGATTTGTTCGCGCGTGGCAAACCACACTTGCTCATGCGATTTAGCATATTCCAAAAACCGTGCAAGGGCTTTAATGCGCCCAGGACGGCCAATTAAGCGACAATGCAGTCCTATCGACATCATTTTAGGGGCGTTTTCACCTTGTGGGTCGCCTTCTTCATAAAGCGTATCAAACGCATCTTTTAAATAATTATAAAACTGATCGCCGGCATTAAAGCCTTGCACTGCAGCAAAGCGCATGTCGTTTACATCAAGCGTGTAGGGCACTATTAACTGTGGTTTACCTTCTTTAATACTGTAAAAGGGTAAGTCGTCGCTGTAATCGTCGGCATCATATAAAAACGAGCCATTTTCAACCACAAGGGCTGCTGTGTTAGGGCTTGTGCGCCCGGTGTACCAGCCTGTGGGCTTTTTACCAGTAAGTGTTTGAATGATTTCAATGGCTTTTTGCATGTGCTCGCGCTCGGTTTGTTTATCTATATGTTGATAATTAATCCAGCGCAGGCCGTGGCTTGCAATTTCGTGCCCAGCTTCAACAAACGCTTTAGCTACATCGGGGTGGCGCTCAAGGGCCATTGCCACAGCAAAAATGGTGACCGGTATATCGTATTTTTTAAAGAGTTTAAGTAAGCGCCACACACCTGCGCGCGAGCCATATTCGTAAATAGACTCCATGCTTATGTGGCGGTCTTCTACATGGGGAGCGCTGACTATTTCAGATAAAAACGTTTCGGCTGCTGCATCACCATGCAGTACACAGTTTTCACCGCCTTCTTCGTAATTTAATACTACTTGCACGGCTATACGGGCTTTATTAGGCCAGTTGGCATGCGGAGTGTGTGCACCATAACCAATTAAATCGCGCGGGTAATGTTTAAATTGCTCGCTCATGTTACTGCTCCTTTTTTACTGCGCTAAGCCAAGTGCCAAGCACTTCACGCTCTGCATCAGTCATTTTGGTCATGTTAGCCAATGGCATATCTTTGGTAATAACGGCGCGAGTATGAATAAGTGCACTGGCTTTTTTTACATCAGCAAGTGAGTCGAGCTTAAAGCCGAGCGGCGCGGTTTGAAAAAGCTTCGATGTAGGGGTTTCACTGTGGCACTGTGTACAGTGTTTATTAATAATATCCCATGCTTGCGCATCACTTATACTTGCTTGTAGCTCATTATTCGCGTTTACAGAACTACTTGGCCACGGTGCAATGGCTAGCATTAACGCAAAAAACGCGGCAATACCGCTTATTAGTACTGAAGGCTTATTAACACCTTGGTGCTTTAAATTAAAAAAGTGGCGTATCCACATACCAATAATAAAAAAGCCAATAAGCACTAACCAACCAAACTCATGGCTATAGGTATACGAAAAATGGTTACTTAGCATAATAAAAATAACTGGTAGGGTGGCGTAGTTATTATGTACTGAGCATTGCTTTGCTTTTAAACCCGGCGCTGAATCAGGAATGCGCCCAGCTTCTACTTCGCCTACCATGTAGCGCTGTGCAGGCATTATAATGTGATATACATTACCGGCCATACAGGTACCAATTAATGCACCAACATGAATATACACTGCGCGGTCACTAAATAGCTGATCAACCCCATACGTCCATAACGCTAAAAAGCCTACACCTAGGGCAATAAATGCCTTGCCGTTTTCAACAAGCGGGCTTTTACATAATAACCGATAAACACCATAGCCTAAGCCTATAAAACCAAGTGATGCACCAATAGCTGCAAACTTACTGAGCTCACTTTTACTGGCATCGAGTAAATACACATCTGCGCCCACATAATATAACAGCGTAAATAACAGCGCGCCGCTGATCCAGGTTGTGTAGGCCTCCCATTTAAACCAATGTAGGGTAGAGGGCATTTGTTCTGGGCCATTTTGATACTTAGCCACTTCGTAAAAGCCGCCGCCATGAATAGCCCATAAATCGCCTTTTATGCCTTTATCTTGTTTCCATTGTGGCGGTGTTTGTAAGTTATTATCAAGCCACACAAAATAAAATGAGGCGCCAATCCACGCTATACCTGCTACCACGTGAAAGTATCTAAACACCAAATGAGCAAGCTCAAATAAATAGTTTTCCATCGGGTTATGCCTCTTCTAAATCGGGTGTGGGTGTGGCTGCAAACTGGGCTTGTTCGTCGCGTTTATACACGCTTTTACCCATAATGTAGGTTTGTTCAATACAGCGGTCGTCGCCTAGCATCATTATGGCAAAAAGCTGTTCGTGAAGGGTTTTGGCATGGCCAATTCTGAACTTTAAAAAGGAGGTGGCCGCGTAATCCATTACAATAAAGTCGGCCTCGCAGCCTTCATTAAAGTTACCTATGGTGCCTTCTAAATCAAGGGCACGCGCGCCGCCTAGGGTGGCTAAATAAAACCCTTTAAATGCTGAGAACTTTTGACCCTGTAGCTGCTGAATTTTGTACGCTTCGTTACCTGTTTGTAGCATAGAAAAACTTGTGCCTGCGCCTACATCGGTACCCATACCCACATTTATTCCATGCTCTTCACATCTCTTTAAATTTAAAAGGCCCGAGCCTAAAAATAAGTTAGAGGTAGGGCAGTGCGATATAGCCGCGTTGTTATCGGCAAGGCAGCACAGCTCGCGCTCAGATAAATGAATACTATGGGCAAATACCGAGCGTTTACGCACCATTTTAGCTTGCTCGTACACGCCTAGGTAATCATCAGCCTCTGGGAATAACCCTTTTACCCATTCGCACTCGTCTTTGTTTTCAGATAAGTGGGTATGCAGGTAGGTGTCGGGGTATTCTTCTAATAATTGAGTACATTTTTGTAGTTGCTCTGGGGTAGATGTGGGCGCAAAACGTGGCGTTACTGCATAGCTTAACCTATCAACATTGTGCCATTTTTCTATCAGTGCTTTTGATTGATCGTAACTGGTTTGCGCGCAATCTGATAAGTCATCTGGGCAGTTTCTGTCCATCATTACCTTACCGGCAATCATACGTAAATTACGTTTTTGAGATTCGTTAAAAAACGCATCTACCGATTGCGGGTGCACAGTGCCAAATACCAATGCGGTAGTGGTGCCATTACGCAGTAGCTCATCTAAAAAGCGATTAGATATATCTTTTGAATAGTGCTCACAGGTAAACTTTTTTTCGGTTGGAAACGCGTATTCGGTAAGCCAGCTTAAAAGCTGCTCACCATACGCGCCTACCATTTCGGTTTGCGGCAAATGTATGTGCGTGTCTATCATGCCGGGCATTACTAATTTACCATCGTGGCGAATAATAGTGGCTGACTTATCAATGCTTGGCAGTATGTCTTGCTCGTAACCAAGGTTAACCACTTTGCCGTTTTGAATAACTAACGCGCCTTTTTCAAAATAGCGATGGGCGCTTTCGCCTGCGATGGCGGGGTCGTCAACAAAATCGAGTATGTTGGCACAAATTACGGTCATTTTATTATTATTTTGCGTGCTCATAATTAGCTGCCTCTGTACGTTGAGTAGCCAAATGGGCTAAGCAATAATGGGATGTGATGATGCTTTTGATCTTGTAATCTAAAGGTAATTTGCGCCTCAGGGTAAAACGCAGGTGTTTCTTGGCTTTCATAATAGCTGTCTAAGTCAAAAACCAGTTTATAGGTTGCAAATTCTACGTCTGTGTTGAGCCAGTCGGTAATTCGCCCGTCGCTATTTGTTTTACCTTGAGCAATTAATTGCCACTCGTTATTAGCGTATACAAACAATTGTACAGCTACATTTTCAGCCGGTTTGCCTGTGCTGGTATCTAAAATATGGGTAGTGATAGGGCTTTTATTCATAGCAATGACTCCAATCTTATTTTTGTTATTTTGGCTTGTTCGCCCGCGGCTATATTAAGCTCTGTGCTGCGGGTGTTGTGTATGCGCTGCTCAATAAGTTCAAGCATTTGCTCAGCACTTTTACCACTGGCACACACAATAAATATAAAGCCAAATTTACTGAGGTATTCTTTATTTAGCGCAATCATTTTTTTTAGGGTTTGCTCGTTTGCTTTGCTCATTCCTGATTGTTCGTGCCCCGCTTTTTGCGCTGTAGCGGCGTACTTTTTACTTAATGTTGATAAATCGCCTATTTGCGGGTGGCCTTCAAAAGCGGCTAAATAATCGCTCTCACCTAGGCTATCCCATACGCTTTGAGCGCTGTTAAATAAGTGCTCTTTATTTTCAAATGGCATGATATTTAGCATACCGCTTACCCAGTTAGGGGCGGCGCAGCAATGCTCTAATGCTTGATGCGCTTGCGCTTCATTTAGGTTATTAATTTTTAAGCTACTCATGCGTTTTCTTCCTCGTGCGTGGTGCTAATTAAGGCATTTTTAAGTGCACGCCATTGCAGGCCTTGGCGTTTGGGCGCATGGGTTTGCATAGCCTGATAAAGCCCAATTAACTGCCCGCTAATTGATATTGCTACTTCCATAGGGAGCTTGCCCGTTACATTTTCAAGCCCTACAGGGCAGGTCATTTGCTTTATTTGCTCGGTGGTAAAATCGCGATGGGCTAAGCGCTGTTTAAAGCGTTTTGCTTTAGTATCTGAGCCAATAACACCAAGCCAATTAGCATCAGCGCGCTTAATAATGGCTTGTGTAAGTGCAAAGTCGAGCTGGTGGTTATGGGTTAATATTAAGTAATTATTAGCCTTTGGCGCGCGTTTAACTTGCTCTGTTGGCTCTTCATCAACCACTTTTATTACGTTATTAGGAATAACCTGCGGGAATACATCGGCGCGGCTATCTATCCAGCGTATGCGCATAGGCAGCTGTGCCAATATACCAATAAGCGCTTGTGCTACATGGCCTGCGCCGTATATGTCGAGGGTAAAGCGCTCGCATTGCATGCACTCAAGCATAACGGTGGCAGCTCCCCCGCAGCATTGGCCTAAATTTGCGCCTAGGTTAAATTGCTCTATCACTTGGGCTGCCCCGCCTTTGGCAAGTAGCTCGCGGGCTTTTTCTATAACTACGTATTCAAGGTGTCCACCGCCAAGGGTGTCGTAAATGTGCTCTCCGCTTATTACCATTTTAGAGCCCGTGCCACGTGGGGTTGAGCCATTAGTTCCCAGCACAGTGGCAATAACATAATTAGTGCCGCTTTGTTCGTGCTCGTTTATAGCTTGTGCCCAATTTTGCGTATGAAAACCCTGAAACGACTCATTTAAATTAGCCATGTTGCTGCTCCTTAAACCAGCTAGCGGTTTGCTCAATTGCATTTAATACACGCTCAGGTGTGGCGGGTGTATCAAGTGGGGCGGTGTATTTGTAATCGGCCACACTGCTTATGGCATTTCGAATAGCGCTCCATACGCTAAAGGCCAACATAAACGGTGGCTCGCCAACCGCTTTTGATCTAAATACCGTGGTTTCTGGATTGGCCGAGTTATATAAATTTACATTAAATTCGGCAGGGGTATCGCCAATTGCAGGAATTTTATAGTTAGCAGGGCCAAAGCTTGCAAGCTGGCCTTTATCATTCCATTGTAAGTCTTCGGTGGTAAGCCAGCCCATACCTTGCACAAAGGCACCTTCAATTTGGCCTATATCAAGTGCAGGGTTAATTGAGCTGCCCACATCGTGCAGTATATCCACGCGGGTTACGGTGTTTTCGCCTGTCAGCGTATCTACTTCTACTTCACTGAGCGCTACGCCGTGTGCGTAGTAAAAAAATGGCCGGCCTTCGCCTTTCGCTCTATCGTAATGAATTTTAGGCGTGGCGTAATAACCGGTTGATGAAAGCGATATACGATTCATATAAGCAAGGTTTGCAAGTTCGCTAAAGCTAATTTCGCCGTTACTAAAGGTAATGAGGTTATCTTTAAATACAATACTTTGGCTGTCTACTTCAAAGTGCTCACTTATAAAGTTTATTAAACGCTCTTTTATGGTATTTACCGCGTTTAGCGCCGCCATGCCGTTTAGGTCAGTCCCGCTTGATGCAGCAGTTGGCGAGGTGTTGGGTACTTTGTCGGTACGAGTAGCGCTTATGCTTACTGCGTCAAAATCAACGCCAAAGCCATGGGCTACTATTTGCGCTATTTTTGTATTAAGCCCTTGGCCCATTTCGGTGCCGCCATGGTTTAAATGAATTGATCCATCACTATATACATGCACGAGTGCACCCGCTTGGTTTAAGTGCTGTACGGTAAACGATATACCGTATTTAACCGGCGTCATCGCAAGGCCTTTTTTGATAATAGGGGATGATGCGTTAAAGGCTTTAATTGCCTTTTTTCGCGCCCAGTAATCACCTGACTCCTCAAGCTGGCTTATCATATCTTTTAAAATATGCTGCTCTACTGTTTGATGGTACGGCGTAGTGTCGCGGCCTTTTTTGTATAAATTAAGTTTTCGGATCTCAAGCGGGTCTTTACCTAATTTAGCGGCTATATCGTCCATTATTAGCTCGCCCATGATCATGCCTTGCGGGCCACCAAATCCTCTGAATGCGGTGTGGCTTACGGTGTTTACTTTACAGCGATTCCCTTTAATGGTGGCAGCTGGGTAGTAATACGCGTTATCTGCATGAAACATTGCGCGGTCGACAATGGCATCAGATAAATCAGGTGAATAACCACAAAACCCATTTACGGTTACATCAGCGCCTTCAATTAGGCCATTTTCGTCAAACCCTACATGGTATTGGTTATAAAATGGGTGGCGCTTGCCGGTAAGTTTAAAGTCGTCGCTGCGGGCTAGGCGCATTTTAACGGCGCAGCCAAGGTAGTAAACTGCAAGGGCAGCAAGGCAAGCCCAGGGTGCGCCTTGGGTTTCTTTACCGCCAAAGGCTCCGCCCATACGGCGGGTTTCTACGTTTACAAAGCTAAATGGCTTTTTTAAAATTTTAGCAACTAAGTGCTGCACCTCTGTTGGGTGCTGCGTAGAACATTGCACATGAATCCCGCCATCGTTGTCGGGCTGAGCAAGTGCTATTTGCCCCTCAAGGTAAAAGTGTTCCTGCCCGCCTATGTGTATTTCGCCTGTAAGTTGGTGGGCTGCATTATTTATGGCTTGCTCGCTATTACCGCGGTTAAGTGAGTGTGGCGGCCTTACCCAGTGCTCTTTTTTAATCGCTTCTTTAATATCAAGTATGGGGGTGGTTTGCTCGCACTCTATAACCACTAAGCGAGCAGCGCGGCGCGCAATGGCGTAGCTTTTGGCAACCACTACTAGCACAGGTTGCCCGTGGTATTGAATTTCGTGATTGGTTAATAGCATATCCCCAGGAAATACTGGGCCAATATCAAGCTTACCGGGTACATCATCAGCCGATAAAATACGTTTAACGCCTGCCACTTCAAGCGCTTTACTTGTATCAATTGATTTAATAAAGCCGCTGGTAATAGGCGCAAGTACAGGGTAGGCGTGCAAGCAGCCATGGGGCTCTGGGTTATCGTCGGCGTAGTTTGCATTGCCACATACTTGCTTTATTGCGCTTTCGTGATACTTAGATTGGCCAACACTTCCGCCTTGGGCTTTTAGTTTATCCATTTCAAAGTGACGCATGTGAAATCCTCGTAATGGCAATGTTGTTATTATTTTTACTGCTTGGTTGTGCACCGCAAAACTCAATACCAATACGCTGTAGCAAGTTTTTGCTTACCGTAGTGCGGTAATGTGCGCTGCTACGTACATCGCTCATGGGATCAAAGTCATCATTTATAGCACTAGCGGCATCTATAAAGGTGCTTACTTGCAAGGACTGAGTATTAAGCTTTTGCTCTATGTGTGCGGCGCGTTTTGGTATGGCAGCCATACCGCCCATGGCGCAGCGGGCATTGCTAATTACGCCTTGCGTTTGCTCTATAGCCAGCACTAAACACACAGTAGATATATCATCTTCAAAGCGTTTTGAAATTTTATGACACGCAAGCTTTAACGAGTCTGGGCGTTTAGGTACGGTAATTTTGCTAATGACTTCATCGCTTTTAATGACTGTTTTTTTGTAATCAACAAAGTAGTCGGCCACGTTTATTGTACGTGTGCCTGCTGTGCTTAATAAATCTAAGGTGGCATTAAGTGCAATAAGTAAAGGGGCAGGATCGCCAATTGGAGAGGCATTTCCTATGCTGCCACCTAAGGTGCCACTGTTACGTACTTGGTTAGAGCCAAGGCGTTCAAACAGCTCTTTAGACTCAGGGTAGTAAGTGTAAAACGCTTCAATAAATTGGCTGTAAGGTAGTGCTGCACCAATATGTAGCTCGCCGTTGTTATCGCTTAAAGTGCACAGTTCACTGGTTTGGCTAAGCGATATAATAATATCGGGCAATAGCATGTTTTGGCTAAGCTCAATGGCAAAGTCGGTGCCACCAGCAACCAAGTGTGCCTGCGGGTAACGCGCTTTAAGCTCAACAAGTTGCGCTGCACTTTGTGGTAAATAAAACGTACGAGGGCCATTTTTTAAAAATGGAACATCGTCATCATGTTGCGTATTAAGTGAGGCTTTAAACTGAGCTGCCATGGCTGAGTAAGGCTCATTTTTGCGCTCATAGCGGTAGGCTTTTTCAACTGCAAGTAAAATAGGGCTGTAGCCAGTACAACGGCACAAGTTGCCACCTAAAGCATGAATAGCGGCTTTTTTACCTGGGTAACTCGGGTTATTAATATAAAGCGCCAACATGCTCATTATTATGCCAGGGGTACAAAAACCACATTGCGAACCATGGCACTCAACCAATGCGCGTTGCACCGGATGTAAATCGTTAAGTGTAGGGTAAAGCCCTGTTGTTACAGCCTCTACGGTTACTATGTGTTTTGCGTGTGCATTACCTAATAAAAGCAGGCAGCTATTAATGGTTTTATAGTGCCAAACTGGCTCACCGTTTGAATTTAGTTTTTCTTCGCCAACTAAAATTGTGCATGCGCCACAATCGCCTGTTGCACACCCTTCTTTGGTGCCCATTTTCCCTTTTTTGGTGCGAAGCCAGTCCAAAATGGTGAGACTTGGCGAGCATTCTTCTACTTCTATTGGCGTGTCATTTAATAAAAACGTAATCACACAGACCCCCTTAACTTTTATAAAGCCCTGATATTTAAAGGCTTGGCGTATATTTTTTCTTGTTGTTTTTAAGCAGGTAAGAAAAAAACTTTTTCATCTTGGTAAGTTAATTGCAGATACCATGCCATTGTTGACCGCTTGGTCAGCTAAGTTTCTAGGCTAGCTTATTTAACCAACAAGCACAAAGAAAGGTTTAAATAATGGACAATAAATACCGCCTTACTATGCAGGGAATGACAAAGCAGTACCCCGGATGTATAGCCAACGACGGCGTAACAATAAAAATAAAACATGGTGAGGTACATGCCCTGCTTGGTGAAAACGGCGCGGGTAAAAGCACGTTAATGAAAATGCTTTACGGTGTAGTTAAACCTGACCAAGGGGACATGTTTTTTAACGGTCGTAAAATGGACATAAAAGAACCCGCCGATGCCCGCGAATTAGGCATAGGTATGGTGTTTCAGCATTTTTCGTTATTTGAAACCCTAACAGTTGCGCAAAATATCGCGTTAGCGCTGGGCGATTTAGCAGGGCATAGCAGCACACTTGCCAGCAGAATTAGTAAAACATCGGCTAGGTACGGCATGCCGCTGGACCCGCATAGGTTGGTGTCTACGCTTTCAACGGGCGAGCGCCAACGAGTAGAAATAGTCAGGTGTTTATTATTAGATATTCAACTACTTATTTTAGATGAACCCACCTCGGTACTCACTCCGCAAGAAGTAGACGCATTGTTTAAAACCCTGCATTCGCTTAAAAAAGAAGGCTGCTCGGTGTTGTTTATTAGCCATAAGTTGCATGAAGTTATTGCGCTTTGCGACAGCGCCACTATTTTGCGCGCTGGCAAGGTAAGTGGGCATTGCATTCCTAAAAACGAAACCAGCGAATCAATAGCTCGCTTAATGGTAGGCGACAGCACACCAATAAGTAACCAAACGCGCAGAGCGACTGGCACAGGTGATTTTTTAACAGTCGATAACTTATCAACCAGTGCGCAGGCGTTATTTGATATTGCGCTTAAAAACGTGAACTTTGCCGTACAACAAGGCGAAATAGTCGGTATTGCAGGGGTTGCCGGTAATGGGCAAGAGGAGCTATTAAAAGCGCTTTCGGGAGAGGAGCCGCAAAAAAATAGCAACGCAATAAAATTTAAAAATACCGCTGTTGATGCGTTATGCCCTCTAAAAAGGCGCAGGCTCGGGCTTGCATGCGTACCAGAGGACAGGCTAGGGCGCGGCGCAGTCCCTGATATGGACTTAGCGCACAATGCACTTCTTACCAGTTTTGATAGTGGTTTAGTTAAAAAAGGCTTTTTAGTAAAACAAAAAATTAGCCAACTCGCCGACAAAATCATTAAAAAATACAACGTAAAAACCCCCAGCAACCGTACTCACGCAGCAAGCCTTTCGGGCGGTAATTTGCAAAAGTTTATTATTGGCCGAGAGGTTGAGCAAAACCCACAATTGCTGGTTATGTCACACCCAACATGGGGTGTAGATATTTGCGCGCAAGTTGCCATTCACGAGGCAATTTTAACGCTGCGCGACGAAGGCTGTGCAGTACTGGTTATTTCAGAAGATTTAGACGAGCTCTATAAAATTTGTGACCGTATTGGGGCAATTTGTGATGGCAAACTCTCGCCTATTTTAAATACCGACTGTGTACCACTTGTGCAATTAGGGCAGTGGATGGCGGGCGATTTTAATCACGACCTTAAAAACAACACAGCAAAAATAACACCGCAAGGAGCGCCGGCATGATAAAGCTTGAACCCCGCGTAGAGCGCTCAAACACATGGAGTTATCTCTCTCCTGTTTTAGCCATTTTACTCACTTTAATAACAGGTTATGTGGTGTTTGCCTTACTAGGGCACGACCCGCTTAATGCCTTATATACCTTACTCGTAGCGCCTATTTCTGACTGGTACGGCGTTACCGAGCTATTAGTAATGACCATTCCAATTTTATTATGTGCCTATGGTTTAGCGCTGTGTTACAGGGCGTCGGTGTGGAATATAGGTGCTGAAGGGCAGCTACTGATTGGCGGCGTATGCGCCAGTGCCGTAGCTGTTAACTTTGTTGACTCTACAAGTTCCTTTGCATTAGGGCTTACATTACTTGCAGGTATTGCCGGTGGCATGCTGTGGGCAGGCTTAGCCGCCTTTATGAAATTACGTTTAAACACCAACGAAATTTTAGTCACCATTATGCTCAATTACATTGCCGTTAATGTGTTGCTGTGGTCAGTACACGGGCCATTAAAAGACCCATACGGTTATAACTTTCCTGAAAGCGCCTTATTTGGCGATAGCACCTTACTACCAGTTTTATTTGAGGGTACTCGCCTTCATTTAGGGCTTGCATTTGCGTTATTAGCGCTGTGTGCCACATGGGTATTTATTAGTAAAACCTTTGTGGGCTTTCAAATTCAAGTACTTGGGCTTGATGCATCGGCGGCCAAAATGGCGGGCTATAAACGTGCGCTTTTAATTGCAGGGGTATTGGTAATAAGTGGCGGGTTAGCTGGGCTTGCAGGGGCTGGCGAAGTAGCTGGGCCTATTGGGCAATTAGTACCGCAAATATCACCCGGTTATGGTTACGCTGCAATTATTGTGGCTTTTTTAGGGCGCTTACATCCGCTTGGGATCACCTTAGCAGGGCTGTTAATGGGGCTTATTTATATGGGCGGCGAAATGGCGCAAATAGAAATTGGCCTACCCAATGCCATTACCGGCATTTTTCAGGGCTTAATGCTGTTTTATTTACTCTCGTGCGATGTGCTTATTGGTTATCGCATTAAATTGTTACTGCCATTTAAACAACAAAAAACGCAGCTAACACCCATCGCACAGGAATCTTAAACATGGATTTAGAGGTAATCACAAATATTTTATACGCCACTATTCGCACCGGCACGCCTTTATTGCTGGTGGCTCTAGGTGAAATGGTATGCGAGAAAAGCGGCACACTTAACCTTGGGCAAGAGGGCATGATGTTATTAGGCGCGGTGGCAGGGTTTATAACCATGTACCAATGCGACAACCTCTTTATAGGCTTTAGCGTGGCTGCGCTTGTGGGGGTTATGGCGTCGTTAGTATTTGCGTTTGTAGCACTTAATTTAAATGCTAGCCAAGTGGCTGCGGGGTTAGCGCTAACTATTTTTGGCACGGGCTTGTCGGCATTTTTAGGCGTTGATTACGAGGGTAAAACCATTAATGCCTTACCCACTTTAGCAATTGCAGGGTTTGAGCATATTCCGCTACTGGGCAAAGCATTGTTTTCGCAAGACGCCATTGTGTATTTAAGTTGGGCATTAGTACTTGGCGCTTATTTATTTTTTAAATACCACAAGGCAGGGCTTGCGGTACGCGCTATTGGTGAAAACCCAGGCGTTGGTAATAACTTAGGCTTGCCTGTAATGCGTACTCGCTATTTAGCGGTGATGTTTGGCGGCGCAATGGCGGGTATTGCAGGGGCGTACTTGTCGCTTGCTTACACACCCCTTTGGACACAAAACATGACCTCGGGACGTGGCTGGATAGCACTGGCTTTAGTGGTATTTGCAAGTTGGCGAATTGAGCGGGTAATGCTCGGCGCTTATTTATTTGGTTTTGCCAGCATTATGCACTTAGTGGCACAGGCGCTTGGCTTAGCGGTGGATTCTAATTTACTGGCCATGCTGCCTTATGGTGCAACGCTTATAGTACTGATTATGCTAAGTAAAAATAAACAAAAACTAAAAATGTACGAACCCATGTGGCTAGGTAAGCCTTGGCATAAGGGCCATTAAAAATTTTATACAAAGAGTAACAATAAGCCTTCAACAGGATATTAAAAATACAACACGGAGAATAACAATGAAAAAACTAATAACAGCGCTTGGCGTAGCACTTAGCTTAGGGTTAAGCGCGAGTGCAATGGCAAAAGACAGCGTAAAAGTAGGGTTTGTATATGTAAGCCCGATTGGCGAAGCTGGTTGGACTTACACCCACGATGTAAGCCGCCGCTACTTAGAGGATAAATTTGGCGAAAAAATAAAAACCACCTTTGTAGAAAGCGTGCCAGAGGGCGCCGATGCAGAGCGAGTTATTACACAACTAGCCAAAAGCGGGCACGATTTAATATTTACCACCTCGTTTGGCTACATGAACCCGACCATTAAAGTGGCTAAACGTTTTCCTAACGTAAAGTTTGAGCATTCAACAGGTTATAAACGCGCTAAAAATGTGGGCACTTATTTTGACCGTATTTACGAAGGGCGCTACTTAACCGGTGTTATTGCTGGGCACATGAGTAAATCTGACAGTATTGGCTATATTGCCGCGTTTCCTATTCCTGAGGTAATACGCGGTATTAACGCGTTTACTTTAGGCCTGCGCTCAGTAAAACCTAACGCAAAAGTAAAAGTAGTGTGGGTTAATAGCTGGTTTGACCCTGGTAAAGAGCGCGAAGCTGCCGACAGTTTAATCGACCAAGGTGTTGATATTATTACCCAACACACCGACTCACCTGCGCCACTTCAAGCCGCAGAAGCCGCCGGAATATACGCCATTGGTTACCACTCAGATATGAGCGGTTATGGCAAAAAAGCGCACCTTACGGCGCCTGTGCATCATTGGGATGAGTTTTACGCCGAGCGCGTGCAGCAAGTGCTTGACGATAAATGGGAATCGCAAAATGTATGGAAAGGCATAGATGCCGGTATGACCCGCTTAGCGCCGCTGAGTAAAGACATTCCTGCCAATATTGTTGCCGAGATAGAGGCGATTAAAACCAAAATTGCCAACGGTGAGTTTCATCCATTTAGTGGCCCAATTAACAATCAGCAAGGTGAGCTGGTAACTAAAGCGGGGCAAACAATTGATGATAAAACCTTACTGGGTATGGACTTTTATGTAGAGGGTGTTGAAGGGCAGCTTAAATAAGCGCCACTGTATTTAAATTAAAACTTGGGCAAGGCGTATATACCTTGCCCATATTAAAGCGCTAAAAGGATGTTGACTATGTCAAACCAAGAAGCAATCTCAGAAGACATAATTTACGCAGTAGATGATAAACCAGGGCTGACCGAATCTTTTTTTGCTGCCCTGCAACATGTACTGGCAAGTTTTGTAGGTATTATTACGCCCACGCTTATTATTGGTGGCGTGTTGGGGCTTGGTAGCGAAATACCGTATTTAATTAGTATGGCGTTGTTTGTATCGGGGGTTGGTACATTTATTCAGGCTCGCCGTGTGGGGCCAATTGGCTCAGGGCTTATTTGCGTACAAGGCACCAGCTTTGCTTTTTTAGGCACTATTTTGGCAACCGGTTTTACCGTAAAAGCCACTGGAGGCGGAAACGATGAAGTACTTGCCACCATTTTTGCTGTGTGTTTTTTAGCAGCCTTTGTAGAGATATTCATTAGCTTTTTTATAGAAAAGCTTGGCAAAGTAATTAAGCCTGTAGTGACCGGTGTGGTGATCACCACCATTGGGGTTTACCTCATTAAAGTAGGTATGACCGACATAGGCGGCGGGCAATGGTTATTAACCAATATGCCTGAAAAGTTTGCCTCGCCAAGCAACTTAATTGTGGGCTTTTCGGTGGTGGCGCTGGTGGTATTACTAAATGCTAGCAAAAATCAGTGGGTAAGGCTTACCGCTGTAGTCGTTGCCATGTTAGTAGGGTGGTTACTTGCACTTATTTTAGGTATAGCCAAATTTAAAATGGGCGAATTTGATTTAATCGCCATGCCATTACCCTTTAAATATGGCTTTAATATTGATTTTGGCGCCATGATTGCCTTTAGCTTTTTATACCTAATTACCGCCATTGAATCCACAGGCGATATAACCGCAAATTGTGCGGTGTCTAAATTACCGGTAAAAGGCGCAAGCTATTTAGCGCGTATACGCGGAGGTATTTTAGGCGATGGGGTTAACTCAATGATTGCTGCCGCATTTAATACGTTTCCTAATACCACTTTTAGCCAAAATAACGGCGTTATTCAGTTAACCGGTGTAGCAAGTAGATACATTGGCCTGTGGATTGGTGTAATTTTGATTATTTTAGGGTTATTTCCGGTGATTGGTGCTGTGCTACAAAATATTCCTAAACCAGTGCTAGGCGGTGCAACGCTTGTTATGTTTGGCACAGTGGCAGCCGCAGGGGTAAAAATTCTTGCAAGCGAAAAAATAAATCGTCGTAGCTTACTTATTATTGCGGTGAGCTTAGGTATGGGGCTAGGGGTTAGCTTTGTGCCCGAAATGTTTATAAATGCGCCTAAGCTGGTAACCGCTATTTTTGGCAGCGCTGTAACGGTATCGGGTTTAACCGCCATCGTTATGACGCTTGTTTTACCAGAAAATTATTCAGCAAGTACAGATCATCTTAACTAGACTAATAAAATTATAACAAAGGGATTAACAATGAAAATTACAACAATTAAAAAATTAGCCTTAGTAAGTGCTATCGCGGTGTGTTCAAGTAGTGTGTCGGCAAAAGAGCTGTGGTCAGATTTTAGTATAACCGCCATGACCGGCGCCGATTACCTCGAGCCGTTCTCGGGGGAGGAAGATGACAGAAGTGTAGTAACCATTGAGCATGCATCGGGGCATACATGGGGCGGTACCTTCTTTTTTATGGATAGATTAAGCAACCCCGATGAAGTATACGGAGAGCTAAACATAAACCCAACGCTGTTCAAGCCGCAAAACAGCTTTGTTAAAGAGGTGTTTTTAGGCCTACAAACAGAATATGGCTCAGGCGATACCGATCAAAATAACTACTTATTAGGTGGCGGCGTCTCGTTAGATGTACCAGGGTTTCAATATTTTAATGTGGCTTATTACCGTCGTTTTCAGGACGATATTGGCATAGAGCGTGAAGATAACAACCAAATAACCGTAACGTGGGGCTATAACAAGGGTAACTTTAGATACGATGGCTTTTTAGATATTGTTGACAGTACCGACACTATGTTTGGTAAAAGCGAAGGCGGTTTTAACTTTACCTCACAACTTAAATACAACATTGCTCCTATGCTTGGCCTAGACACAGGTCGCCTTGATGTAGGCATAGAATACGTATATTGGAAAAATAAGTTTGGTGTAGATGGTCAAACAGAGCACAACCCAAATTTGATGGTTAAATGGCATTTTTAAAACCTTAAGCGATACAGAATACAAAAAGGCTGCTAGTTAATGCAGCCTTTTTTGTACAATAAACGCAATAAAATTGGCTTATTGTTAATAATGGCACTGGAGTAACTGCAGCTTAATTGATTAAGTTTTATTGTAAATTAATGAAATGTTAATTGCCGAAGTTATTGATAATTGTTATCATTACGTAAAGTAACTAATTAAATACCACGTAATGACTCTGAAAAACACTTTAGCTCTGCCTCTAATTGCTGTTGCGCCATTTTACACTTTGGCTAATGCTAACAATGATATAGAAACAATAGTAGTGACCGCCTCAGGCTTTGAACAAACCTTAGCGCAAGCGCCAGCTTCTATTACTTTAATTAGCAAAAAGCAGCTAGAAAACCGTGCTTATAAAGACTTAACCGATGCACTTAACGATGTTGCAGGGGTTACGGTTACCGGTGGTGGCTCGCGACAAGATATAAGCGTGCGTGGCATGCCAGCGCAGTACACTGCTATTTTGGTAGACGGTAAAAAGCAGTCAGGGCGTGAATCACAACCAAGCGGCAGCGGTGGCTTTGAGCAAGATTGGCTGCCACCACTAGATGCTATTGAACGTATTGAAGTTGTGCGTGGGCCTATGTCTACGTTGTATGGGTCGGATGCAATTGGCGGCGTTATTAATGTTATAACCCGTAAAAATTACGACAATTGGCATGCTAATGTTCGCCTAGAAACCACACAGCAAGAAAACAGTAATTCGGGTGATGAATACCAAGGGCAAATATATGCAGCGGGGCCATTAATAAAAGATTTATTAAGCGTTAACCTTTCGGCTCTTTACCAAGAGCGTGAAGAAGATGAAATTGAGCGCGGTTACGGTGAAAAAGAGCTGACAAGTTACAGTGGTACACTGCATTTAACAGCCACCCAGCACGATGTGATATCGCTTGAATACAGCGAACACGATCAAAAACGTATTTCTACCTCGGGGCTATCGTTACCTAGTCGAAATAGCTCTAGCGAAACGAACAATAACCGCAGCACGTGGTCGTTAGCACATAAAGGCAGCTATAGTTGGGGCGCTGCGCATTCGTATATTCAACAAGAGTCGGTTGAAAACGAAGGCCGTGAAATAACCATCGAAAATACCTTAGCAAATACGCAGTGGTCAATTGCACTTGAAAACCACCATGTAACATTAGGCGGCGCATTTGAACAAGAAAAGCTTGATGACAAAACAACAAACGCAGCCACTATTACTAAAATAGATAACAAACAATGGTCGCTATTTGCTGAAGATGAGTGGAGCTTACACCCCGATTTTACCCTTACCACGGGTTTACGAGTTGATGATAACGAGCAGTTTGATTCGCACTTGAGTCCACGCCTATACGGAGTTTGGAATATTAATGAGGCATGGACCTTTAAATCGGGCGTAGCTACCGGTTACAGAGCGCCAGATTTACGCGAGCTTAGCCCTAATTGGATCCAAAGCAGCCGCGGTGGCGACTTATATGGAAATGCTGACCTAGAGCCCGAAACATCCGTCAGTAAAGAAGCGGCTATGTATTATGCTAACAGTGATTTTCAAACTAATATCACGGTTTTTCATAATAGCTTTGAAGACAAAATTAACACCGCTTTATGTCCTATCACAGTGTGTGGTGATGAAACCGACCGCTATAACATCAATATTGATAAAGCGGTGACTTATGGGGCTGAGCTAAATATAGAAACAATGTTAAGTGCAGATATTACCCTTGCAACTAGCTACAGCTATACGTTTTCTGAGCAACGCAGTGGCGACAATAAAGGCCAGCCACTTACGCAAATACCTAAACATTTAGCAACGCTAAATATTAACTGGGATGTAAGCGATAACATTAATACGTGGGCACGTGCTAATTATCGCGGTAAAGAAACCGAAGCAGCCTCTATAACTAGCCGTTTAACCTCAGCCCCTTCTATTGCAACAGCAGATATAGGCAGTGCGTGGCAAGTAAACGGTAACGTTAAAGTTATGTTTGGTATTTACAATATATTTGATAAAGCAACCAGCTACGATGAATACGGCTATGTAGAAGATGGCCGACGCTACTGGCTAGCTATAGATACAAAACTATAAGGGGTGTTTATGCCAAAATTTATATTCTCTGCTGTGGTACTTAGCTTTTTAGCTACGCACCCAGCTATTGCGCAAAATACACAATTAACAGCGCAAGATTATGTCGAAAAAGGAATGCAGTACGCTGATGAGTTTCCGGGGTTAACAAGCCTATGCGATATACAAAACCCGTTACGTGATTTAACAAAGCGTGTTCGCACTAATAATGAAGGTAAAAAGCGCAGTAAAAAGTTGGGTAGTAAACGGCGCTCATCAACGATTGAACCTACACAAGTGTTTGACAACCTTTATTATGTAGGTACTGGTGGAGTGGCAAGTTGGGTAGTTAAAACATCACAAGGGCTTATTGTTATTGATGCGCTAAATAACAACGAACAAGCTAAAAATTACATTGAAAAAGGTTTGCTCACACTAGGCTTAAACCCCGAAGATATTAAGTATTTAATTATTAGCCATGGGCATGGTGATCATTACGGTGGGCAAGAGTACTTAGTTAATAAATACAAACCGCGTGTTGTAATGAGTGAGGTTGAGTGGCGACGCTTAGAACAACCAAAGCTTGATTTTGAAAGCCCACGTTGGGGCAAACGGCCAACAAGAGATATAAGCACAAAAGAGGCAGATACAATTACGCTTGGCGATACCAGCATTGGCGTTCATTTAACGCCTGGACACACCCCTGGCACTATTTCGTTGTTGTTCCCAGTATACGATAACGGCAAAAAACATATGCTAAGCCTGTGGGGAGGGACTGGGCTAAACTATGGGCCTGATATTGAGCGAATTAGCGCTTACAGTGTTGCCGCTAAACGTTTTGGCAATGTGGCAATGCAGGCCGGTGTAGATGTGTTTATATCAAACCACCCTAAACGCGATGGTTCGTATGAGCGCATAAAGCAACTTAAAAATAGAGCCCCCGAGGCGGCGCATCCATTTGTAATAGGCCAAGAGCAAGCCTCGCATGGTTTTTCTATGTTGAGCGATTGCACTTACGCGCAGGTTTTAAAAATTAAAGGAGAGTAAGGCACTTATTTGCAAAAGTTTTTAATATTAGGGGTTAACCATTTAACCAATGTGTTGTAATTTGGAGTATCTATATTTACTTTTAACGCCAGATTAAAAGGAAGAATGATGAAACCCCTCATTTTAATTTTATGCTTGTTTATAAGCTGCTCAGTGTGGGCCGAAACCACTAAAAATATGCCCGTAGCAATAAACTGGTTACAGTTAATTGATGCGGGTGAATACACAAAAAGTTGGCAACAAGCCGATGCGCTATTTAAATCGCAATTAAGTAAAGCAAACTGGAAAAGCGCCCTAAACACAGTGCGTGCGCCACTAGGTAAAGTGGCTACGCGAGAACAAATAAGTGCTAATGCTTACTCATCTTTACCTGGTGCCCCGCAAGGTAAATACCTTATTGTGCAATTTAAAACGCAATTTTCAGCAAGGCTTGCGGTTGAAACCCTTACATTAAGTAAAAGCAGTGGGCAATGGCGCGCGGTTGGCTATTTTATTAAATAACCAGCGTTCAATACCAATCCGTAATAATACATAATCATTTTCAGGGGCTAAACGTGTCGCTATCTGCTTTAAAAAATTCTCATTTAGAACAACTAAATAGCGAATTTTTTGCCTTGCTATCATCACGTTTACCCATCCTCAAAATAGATCACTTAATTATGCGGATTGGTATAAGTTAAAAAACTATTTTGCGTATTTATTAATATTAGAAAAAGCCATTAACACATCGCGGGCATAATTAAGCCGCGGGTGGGCAAGCGCCCCTTTACGCCACGCTAAGTACAAATTGTTTTCCGGCCCTTGCGGACCAAGTTTAATTAATCTACCCGATTGAATATCGTCATGACATATATAATCAGGCAGCACGGTATAGCCTACACCGGTTCTTACTATGCCGGCGAGCGCGCGTATGTCGGGGCAGCGAGCAATTATTTTTGACGTACAGCTTTGTTTAAATACAGTATCAAAATACTGGCGTATAAGCGGTAATTGACTGTCGTAACTGACCACCGGCAGCGTATTTAAAAGTGCTGGCGTAATGGTTTGCCCCTCTAAGCTTTGCGCTAATAAACGGTGCGCCACTAGTACTAGCTCTTCGCTGTCGAGCACTTCAAAGTCGTAAATTTTGTTATCGGGCAGGGAGGCTGTAATAGCCATATCGGCAACGCCAGTGTCGAGCGCTGAATAAATTTGCTCACGATTACCAGGCAGCACGACCACATCAACATTGCCTGCTTGTAACAAATTTGCCAGCTGTGCAGAGGCAACATAACTAATATATTCGGCGGGCCCGGCTAGTGTAATCGTTCCGCTCACATCGTTTGAACGGGTGCGTACAGAGGCGACTTTTTGCTCTATAGCATCAAGGTGATTTGCCACTTGGCCTGCTAAATCGTGGGCGGCATTACTTGGTTCTACGCCTCGGTGACGCCGCGCAAATAACGACTTACCTACCACCGACTCCATTGTTTGTATATGCGCGGTTGCAGCTGGTTGCGACAGCCCCAAATTTTTAGCAGCCCGAGAGATGTTTTTACAACGATATACCTCAACAAAGGTGCGTAATTGTACAAAATAAGACATAAAACATTAGGTATCAGAAATCCGATGGGTAAAGCAAGATTAACTGAATTCTAGTTATTGTAAAGTGCGTGTACACTTGCGCTCGTTCAGTTAGACATTAACCGTTTTCATATTTAATTTATAAAATAGGTAATTAATTACTTGAAAGTTAACTATTAATTCCCATTTTATAAAGCAATGAGCACCAGGGGCTGTGCCCCGTAACCAAGTAGAGTACAAATATGTTAAATTTTGCATTTAAAAACCGCACCGAGATTTTATTCGGCAAAGATCAAATTAATGAGATCGCAAGCCGCGTACCAAGCCAAGGCAAGGTCATGTTTTTATACGGTGGCGGTTCGATCAAAAAGAACGGCGTATATGACGATGTAGTAAATGCACTTGAAGGTGTGGACTTTGTGGAGTTTTCGGGAGTTGAGCCAAACCCAACTTACGAAACACTTTCAAAAGCTGTAGAAATTGTGAAAGAGCAAAACGTTAGCTTTATATTAGCTGTAGGCGGCGGTAGTGTTATCGACGGCGCTAAATACGTAGCGGCAGCAGCAAAATACGAAGGCGACGGCTGGGATATTTTAGTTAATGGCGCAGAAGTAAAAAGTGCATTACCTATTGGCGCGGTATTAACGCTTCCGGCTACTGGCTCAGAAAGCAACGGTAACTCAGTTGTTACCCGTAAAGAAACCCAGCAAAAACGTGCCTTTGGTACGCCAATAGTGCAACCGCAATTTGCTGTGCTTGATCCTACGTATACATTCTCACTGCCTACTCGCCAGATTTCTAACGGTGTAGTTGATGCGTTTGTACATGTTATTGAGCAATACTTAACGTACCCAGTTAATGCGCCACTGCAAGACCGTTTTGCAGAAGGCATTTTATCTACGCTAATTGAGCAAGGCCCTAAAGCCCTTGAAAACCCAGAAGATTACGATGTTCGTGCAAACGTAATGTGGTCGGCAACGATGGCACTAAATGGCTTAATTGGCCAAGGCGTACCGCAAGATTGGTCTACGCACATGATTGGCCACGAGCTAACAGCGCTTTATAGCTTAGATCACGCTGTAACACTTGCGATTGTATTACCACCGCTAATGTTTGTTCAGCAAGAGCAAAAACGCGCTAAAATTATTCAGTTAGGTGAGCGTGTATTTGGCCTTGATATGCAAGACAAAAACGAGCTGATTGATGCAACCATTAAACATACTCAAGACTTTTTTGAGCAAATGGGCATTAAAACAAAACTTGGCGATTACGACCTAGGTGAAGACGCGGTTGAAGCCGTTGCCAACAACCTTGAGCGTAACGGCATGACAGCCCTTGGCGAGCATGGCGATATTGACATAGCTAAAGCGAAGAAAATTTTAAGCCTAGCGCTTTAATTTAATTGTTTTTTGAATGGCGCTTTTTAGCGCCATTTTTTATGCTCAAAAAGCTAAAAGCTAAAAGCTAAATGGTGCAATTAACTAAGCGAGTTTATTATTTAACTTAACGATACAGCTAACAGGGACTTACCATGCGCGGCTTGTTATTATTTATTGGTTACTCATCTTATATTGGCAGTGTGGGCGATGGCCTGCTTGGCTTGTATGCACTATGGGTTTTAATAAGTAATAATTTAGCACTTTTGAGCTTATCACTTAATGACTTTTTAGCGCAGTATGTAGAGTTTATACCAATCCGCTTAATTAAGTGATCTATTTTGAGGATAGATAAACGTGTTGATAGCTAGGCAAAAAATTCGTTATTTAGTTATTCTAAATGAGAATTTTTTAACGCAGATAGCGACACGTTTAGCCCCTAAAAATGATTAAGTATTATTGCGGGTTGGTATTAGATATTGGGTGAAGCAGGTTGCTTTTTATGTCATGCCGCAAAGCTTTGCTAATTGGTTATTCGGCATTCCAGCCGTTATTTACTTTCCCGTACGTATATTAATGAGCTTAGTAATTGACTAAAAAAAGCGACTCAGCTAAAAATAAAAAATGTGTAAAAACTACTCACTTTTAAAATAATTACCTTTTTAAATATCGCATATCACAATAACCCATCATTAATTTTATCAAAAATTTATTAACCCATTGTTTTTAAATGTACTTTTAATCCTCGCTTTTGGCTTTTGCTAATTACATCTGGCATATAAATTGATACACCAATGTATAAAATTTAAAAGGGAATGCACATGACTGCTGAATACTTTATGGTGCTGGGGCTGCTCGGAGTGGCTTTTTTTGCGGTTGCAGGAGCACTGCTAGGCTACGAAAAAAACATAAGTGGTTTTGGGGTAGTGGTGGTCGCAACTGTTACAGCTTTAGGTGGCGGCACGCTAAGAGACATACTTTTAGATAAACCTATATTTTGGATAGCTACGCCTGAGTATTTATACTCAACTTACGCCGCTATTATTGCCACCATATTTTTTGTGCGTTACTTGCCTCATGTAAATAACTATTACTTTTTATTAGTCGATGCTATAGGTATGGCATTATTTAATATTATGGGGATAGAAAAAGCCTTAATAAGCGGTACAGGTATGGTAATAGCGATAACAATGGGGATCACCACAGGGATTTTTGGCGGCCTAATACGAGATGTAATTTGCCGCGAAGTACCCTCAGTTATGCGAAACGAGCCCTATGCTTCAGCCTGTTTAGTAGGCGGCCTAGTTTATGCTGCGCTGTTTACCATAGAAGTCGATTACATTTGGTGTATTTTAGGCTCACTTTTTACCACTGTATTTTTAAGATTAGGCTCGCTTAAATGGGGCTGGCACCTAACCATTTTCAGAAAAAAAGATTTTAAAGATCAAAGAGAGTAGCTCTTAGTTATTTATAGGCTGGGTTTGCATATGGTACTCATAGTTATCTTCCCCAGTGATCTTAAAGCCTAGTCGAGTATAAAGTGCTTTAGCAGGGTTGTTTTTAAGTACTGTTAGTTTGATAGGCTTTAACTTTGCAGTTTTAATTACTTGCTCAATAACGCCTCTGCCGTAGCCTTTATTTTGATGGTTGGGGTGTATTTGCAATTGCATTATTTCAATGTGGCTACCCCATATTTTGTACTTTAGCGTACCTATAGTTTCACCATTAAACTGTATAAGATGAGAGCAATCGTATTGCTCGTCAACCCTTTCATTATGCTGTTGCTCAGTTAAAAATAAGCCGGCCACCTCAAGGTGCTCTACCATAGTAAGTTTTCTAAGACATAATAAATAGCCGCGCTTTTCACGCGTGGCTTTTGTAAACGTAAAAACCAAAATGTCCTTCCTTGTATTAAAAAATTTAACTTTAGTTGAATCACTTTTTGTAAAAATTAGGTCTTTATTAGCCATTACAGATTTAATGGGCACACAATGAACATAACACACACAAATAACGCACTCACCTTTTTACTTACACTCAGCTTTGCATTACTTGGTGTATCGTTTGCTTTAGGTGCAAACCCAAACACACTCTCAGCTACCTTTAGTTTTTATGAACTTGATACCTTACTCAGTAACAATACATTAGGTTTGCTCACAGGCAGCGCGATGATTGCGTTGGCAGTCACCACCTTAGCTGCGCATTTAAAATTAATAAAGCCTGTGCCTGCAGTTATACTCGCATTAGTTGTTAGCATAGTACCTTTACTTACCTTATTTGCCAGTAACCGCTGGATGGCACAGTTAGGCGGCTTTCCAATTATTGGCAGTGGGCAAGGCATAATTAAATACTTTGCTGTTATCCCTTTGTATTTATTTTTGTTTTATAAAAATAAGCTTACTGACAAACAACACGTACTTTTAAACTTTATACCGGTTGCTATGGTTTTATTGTGGATTGGCGGCATGAAATTTTATGAGTTTGAAGCCAAAGCTATTGTAGGCCTAGTAGAAACCTCACCGTTTATGTCGTGGTTATACACGGTATTTAGCGTACAAGGCGCATCAAATATCATTGGTGGGTTTGATGTATTATTTGCAGTACTACTTGGTGCAGGTATTTTACTTAACAATAAAAAGCTTATTATTGTTAGTGGCTTAGCGTGTTTAAGTGTATTTTTAATGACCCAAACATTTTTAATTACCGCAAACGGCGCGTTTAGCTCAAGCACGTTACTAGAGCGTTTAGGGCAATTTGTAATCAAAGATTTATGGTATGTAGGCAACTTAATTGTTATTGCCACTTTAATGCTACTTAAGCCAGCTAAATAATATATCAAGAGGACGTTATGATCAGTTGCAACCATTACGATTACATCGAAATTGCCTGTATGCACCATTTAAGCGTTGAGCTTATTTTAAAAAATGGTGATAGTGTATGTGGTGTAGCAACTGATACAAAACGCAATGCACTCAAACAAGAGTGCATTGCCATTAACGTAAATGGCGAGCTAAAGCTTATTGTGCTCACTACAATTAGTCTACTTAAAGCACGTAAGAGTAATCCTTACTTTGATCATGTGAACTTTGATGTAAAGTAAATCACTAACCAATTCGTTTTATCATAAACACTCCAGCGGGCCTGTTTCATTATTATGTTAAGGCTCGCTTATCTCGCCAATGCTTTAACTCATACGTGCTAAATGCACAAAGCCAAAATTTACCTTTAGAATGAACTGTTCACATAAACAGTTATTTTGACTTTGTCCAATAACATTATTAAAAGTTGTTTTGGGTAACATAACAAAGGCTTTTTCACTACTGTCTAATTGCTTGTTTACATTACAGTTATTTAGTGGAATTATTGAGCAATGTAATATGCGCCGTTTTGGGGCGTTATAAACCCCCAAAGTGGTGTTCAATAAACTGTTAGGGTTACAAGGAGAGTTCGTGAAAGTATCATTTTTATTCGCAATTGGAGTTTTACTTTTGAGTGGATGCTCAACTACAAAAAAAAATTCTTCTAACGAGCATTTAGATTTAATTGGTAATAAAGAAGCTGTACTTGTTTACTGGGTAGTTAAAAAAAAGATTGCTCCCAAATACCCCCAACAGGCTAACACCAAAAGAATATCGGGTTGCGTTGAATTCTCGCTAATTATTGATTCAAGTGGTAATGCAATTAACCCTAAAATAATAAAAGCGTTTCCTGAAGGTGTATTTGATATTCAGGCTACAAGGGCTATTGAAAAATGGAAATGGGTTCCAACATCAACAAATTCAAATAGACAACCTGTTGCAACTACTATCCAACTTGACTTTGTGGTTAGAAACTCATCTAACTACAAAGATGCATATAAAAACTGTAAGATTTAAGTAACCCTAACAAGCTGTTAAACAAGGACAAAAAACAGTTGGTTTGTGCTTCTTCGTCGCTTATTCTAGCCAACTAAATTTTGCCCGTTAACAGGACGTTAGCTTTTTCAGTGGTCACTCAATCAAAGTGAAATCTATTATGAATGTTTTTATTGATACGAATGCTTTTTTTAATAATTGGTTTGTAGGTAATGTTAATTTTAAGCTCTTGTTTCACTACTTAAATAATGAAAACTTAGACTTGCTCTTATCTGAATTGGTAGTGCAAGAGGTCAATAACCTCAGAAACAGGGAGGTTGTTGCATCTAAGTCGGAAATTAAAAAGCACTTTAAACGCTTACATAAGTTAAATAGTGGAAGTATTGGGGTGGCAATAGAAGATATTTCCACATCCGAGTACGATATTAAGACGATCTTAGAAGGCAAAGTACATTCAATAGAAAATATTGACTATGAGGGAATATCGCAGAAAGAAGTCGTCCAGCGAGCTCTAAATGTAACGAAACCATTTACAGATGGTGAAAAAGGTTATAGAGATACTTTGATTTGGTTGTCTTTTCTAAAATACCTAAAAGACAATTCAATAACAGGCGATGTGGCGTTTATTACGAATAATAAAAGTGACTTTTTTGAAAAAAAAGGTTCTGATTTAGTTTTGAATGGAGATCTTCAGAAGGATATTATAGCTTTGGAAATTGGGGCAAACATTAAGCCTTATCTTAAAGTTTTTGATTTTAATAAAGAAAATGTAGATCAAATAGCGAATGCAGTAAATAAATATGAAATCCTAGATGATGAAGAGTATTTCCTAATCGAAGAAACTGAAAGTTACTTAAACTCTATGTCTAATTCTGTACTTAGTAATCTATTGGGCTCTAGAGTTTTTGGAGAAAAGCTTACTGAAGTTATTGATATTAAGTCAGATATTTTTGAAGGGCTAGAAGATCCTGAAGTAAATTACGTTAGTGAATTATCAGACTCAAGCGTTTATATAAGTTGTTCTTATGAGATGAGAACGGTTGATCTAGTAGTAACTATCGACTTAGTTGAATTTAAGCAGCACGTAGATGATATTGAGAATATAAAGGCACTTTATAATATTGAAATTGATGAGGGTACAGTAAACCTTTCTTTTACCTTTAGGTTATATATAGATGCAAGCTTTGAATATGATACAACGTCAGAAATATGTTCAAACTTAAGTATTGAGCAACTATCAGGTCGAAGCTAGAAAAGTTGTAAACTCGGGCAATAAACAGTTGGCTTTGTTCGTGACTCACAAAATTTTTGCCAACTATTTTTAGTAGGTTAGAGCGGCGTTAGCCACTCAATTAGCTATGGAGTTGAAATGAAGTTAGAAGAAATGGATGCAGAAAAATTTACTGACTTACATAAAGTGATCGATTTAGCCTCTACCTGTTCAAACTCTAAACAAATAAAAGTTTATCTAAGTTATTTTGAGTTGTTTGCTAAAGCCAGACATAAAAATGGTGGAAATTTACCACCTCACGTAAAGAATTTGGTTCAACAGCTCCAACAGAAATGCGACGAGCGGCCTTGGCATGACAGTCTTTCTTTTAAAGTTGTATCAACAATTTTACTAGGTTTGTTTGTTGCGTATTTAGCTTGGAAGCTAGGTTTTTCGGGCTAACAAGTGCCTAAACCAAGTGACGTAATACAGCAGGCTTGCGCTCCTTTGACGCTAATTTTAGCCTGCTATTTCGCGTCGGTTAGGCAAGCGCTATAAGCCTTAAGGAGTTAGGGTGACACCCATTCTAACCTTTACGTAAATTATTATTTATAACATTAAGTTAGGTTAAATTCATGAAAATGAATCATTTAAAAAGCTGAACTACACTGACAAGATAAAAGTAATAAGGGATAGTCCGATAGGCGACAAGAAACTTTATAAAAAAGTAAACGGCTCGGGTTTATTAAGTCTGTTTTCATTTAAATAAAAAGCGGAATAATACGGTCAGAGAGACATGAAAAAGTTGGCCTTACAGGATAAAACGAATATGAACGCCTTTATTTTCTGCTGAAACAACTGTATTGCCTTGTTCATAAATGAGAAAGCTGCAAAACATGAAGCATTAAAAAAAAGGAGAGCCCATTTATACCAAAATACGCCAATCAAGCAACTATAACTTCCTCTAAAACGTCCATTAAAACAGCCGCAAATTCTCTTCTTATATTTTATGTGAAATATCTATAACGGATTGAACCAAAATAGGAACTCGGCTATGGTTGATTCATTAATAAAAATAAATTTAAAACGAGTTAATTTACAAGCTCGTTAGTTGCTCTGGAGACTTATGAGTAAAGCTGGAATTATTATTTTTGTGTTTCTCTTTATCACGTTTCTTTTCACTATAAGATATTTTTTCATTTTTGTAACAGCGTTTTGGCGTGGAAGGTTTAAATTAAAAGAGCTTAATTTCTGGTTGTTAGGTTTTATTATTTTTGTACTGACTTTTAATGTCGCAATGAATTTTCACGAAGAGTTAGGGATAAAGAAAACTTGTGCACAAAATGCAGCTTCTTGCTAAGTATAGCTAATTTATGCCAACTACTTACTGTTTAGCAAAGCATTTTATATTCCTCCATCATCATTATTTTAAGGATGACTTATGAATAACACAAAAGTGGTTTTAATAACGGGCGGAGGTCGAGGTATTGGGGCTGCTACATCTAAATTATTTGCATCAAAAGGGTATACGGTTTGTATCAATTACAAGTCTAATCTAGCTTCGGCCGAAGCTGTCGCAAGCGATATTAGGGCTGCAGGTAATCGTTGTATTACAGTCCAAGCAGATGTTTCGGTTGAGAATGATGTGCTAAGGCTGTTTAAAAAAATTGATGCAGAGCTAGGCCCTTTATCAGTACTTGTTAATAATGCTGGTATTTTACGTAAGCAGTCGCGTTTGGAGGATTTAACGGCTGAAAGAATTAATACTATTTTAGCAAACAACGTGACTAGTTACTTCTTGTGCTGTCGAGAGGCCATAAAGCGTATGTCTACACGCCATGGCGGAAACGGTGGGGTTATTGTAAATGTTTCATCGGGGGCATCTCGTTCGGGTTCACCGAATGAATATATTGATTATGCTGCCTCAAAAGGGGCTATAGATACACTCACTAAAGGTTTATCACTAGAGGTTGCTTGTGAAGGAATTAGAGTTAATTGTGTGCGTCCTGGGCTAATTAATACGCAAATGCACGCTGATGGTGGTGAACCTGAAAGAGTAGAAAGGTTAAAGGAGCTTATTCCTCTTAAGCGCGGAGGTGAACCTGAGGAGGTGGCCGAAGCTATTTATTGGCTTTCATCAGCAAAGTCATCGTTTTCGACAGGAAATTTTTTAGACTTATGTGGTGGCCTTTAATACATAGCAAACCAATGTAATGGCAATTCCTCACGCTTAACACTTTTAAGTGGGTGTTTAAGCTAAAAAAGGATTGAATATGCTACTCGACTTCTCAGTTCTTGTTCACAAGCCTGCATTAATCAGGTAGTTATAATAAGCGTAGCAGCGACGCACAGATCAGTATTTCGATTTTAAAGCACTAACTGGCTTTAACTAAGTAAAAGCTATATCAGCCGCATTTATTAAACACAACTATTCAAACACAACTATTCAAACGCAACTATTCAAACACAACCTCCCCCAAACACAGCTAAGCATAGAAGCTTCGCCAAATAACGTTATTTTAGTAAACGCGAGTTCATATTGCGGTGTGTAATATCTTTACAAGCATTTTAAGTTAGGCGTTCGTACTGGGCGCTTATTTTTAGACTCCCTTTATTAGAGATACTTTTTATGAAGTTAAAGTTATTTATTGCCGCAATTATTGCCTCCTCTGTGTCGTTACACGGGGCGCAAGCACAAGCAAGTGCTAAGTTTACTTTTGAAGATTTAAAAGCAATGGCAAAAGCCTCTGCCAAAAAGCCTTATACGCCTGTCGAAGTGCCTGCACCTGAGCTTATTGATAAAATTACCTATGACGAACATTGGAAAATACGCTTTAAAGAAGATGAAACCCTCTACCCAAATGGCAAAAAGGCACCGGTACAATTATTTTACCCTGGGCGATATTTTCCTGAGCCGGTAAGTATTTTCATCAGAGATGATAAAAACAATGTTAAAGAATTGCCTTTTAGTAATGCGCTTTTTGATATGCCTGACGATAGCCCTGCCCACGACCTGCCAGAAGGGTTTGGGTTTGCAGGCTTTAGAATTATGCGCCCCGATATAAAACCAGATTGGATATCGTTTTTGGGGGCGTCTTATTTTAGAACTGATGGCCCTCAGGGGCAATATGGGTTGTCGGCTCGTGGTATTGCAATTAATACCGGTATGAGTGAGCCAGAAGAATTTCCACGCTTTTCGGCATTTTGGTTAGGCCCTGCAGAAAATAAAGGTGAGAGCATGTCTGTGTGGGCATTACTTGAGGGGCCCTCTGTTACAGGTGCTTATCGGTTTGGTTTGAGTAAAGACAACAAAGAGGCCAAAGGGCATGTTACCTCTGTAAGTGCTAATTTATATATGCGCGCCGATGTAGAGCGCTTAGGTATAGCGCCGCTAACCAGCATGTATTGGTACTCAGAAAAAGATAAAACGGTAGCGAAAGACTGGCGCCCAGAAATTCACGACAGCGATGGCTTAGCGATTCATACTGGGTCGGGCCAGTATATTTGGCGACCGTTAAATAATCCGCAGTCGGTGTCGACCAATAGCTTTATTGATGAAAACCCTAAAGGCTTTGGCTTAATCCAAAGAGACCGTGACTTTAATAACTACCAAGACGACGGCGTGTTTTACAATAAGCGTTCATCAGCGTGGATCAAGCCTACGGGCGACTGGGGGAGAGGCGCTGTGCAGCTAATCGAAATCCCAACCAAAGATGAAACGTTTGATAACATTGTTGCCTATTGGGTGCCTGAAAAAGAGGTACGTAAAGGCGATGAGTTTACCTTTTCTTATGATATTGAGTGGCGTCCACTCGATCCAAAATCAAAAAACCTAGCAAGTGTTGTTAATACTCGCCAAGGGCAGGGCGGAATTCCTGGCCAGCCTATACCTGAGGGCGTAAACAAAATGGTGATTGATTTTGAAGGGCCAGTGTTTAAAGGCCTAGATAGAGAAAGTGGCATAAAGCCTATTGTTGAAGCCAGTAACGGCGAAATACTGGAGCCAATTGGTGCTTACCCAATAGTGGGTACCAACCAATGGCGATTAGCATTTGACTACAAACAGAGCAATAACGACCCCGTAAGCATACGCGCGTATTTGGTTGATAAAAACGAAGAGGCGATAACCGAAACATGGGTAAGTGATGCAAAGGTAACGGTTGAGTAACTATAAAAATTAAAGCGGTGGCCCTATAATTAGTTTTATGTAGCCACCCGAATAACTGCAAAATAAATGTTTTTAGCGAAGGTTAGCTAAAGCAATTCCCTTATTTCAATATACATCTAATGCTTAGTTATAAATTTAACATGCTTGGCTAACTACTTGGTGAATTTAGCTATTTTAAGTTGCTCCTACTTGTTTTTAAGTTTGCTTGTGTGAATAATAAACATTCGCTCAGAACAATAATAAATGTAATTAAATTAAGGATGAATATGAAACTTTACCCGTACTCAACAATTAAAACAGAAAACCTTAAGGGCCTGCTTATCGCTTCTAGAGTGCTTGGGTTTTTGAGTTATATACTGTTTTTTATAGCTATTTGCATTGGTTTATTTGGTGTTTTTTCTAACCTTGGCGCACCTAAAGATTTAGGGAATGGAATAGTTATGTCTGCACCAAATGCCGGTTTACCTGTGATGATAATGTCAATTTGGGGTGCCGTTTCTGCAGTTTGTATTTTAGCTTTTAGTGGCTTATGTGCAGCTGTTGTATCATGCGAATACAAATATACAAAGTCGGTCTAGCTATATACCGGCGTATTTAGGTAGTAAAAACGGGGCTTCTACTATCTAAATATTTATTTGTAAGACTAGGTTAACTACCGCGAACAAATCTAAGTTTTTTGTTCTTCTTCCTTATCTCAATAGCCTGGTATTCGTTTTAATAATAATACAAAAGCAAATCTACCTTAGCCTTTAATACATTCAAACTGTAGCTAATTTACCTTGATAAACCCTAATTTATAGTTAAAATGGCTGGCTTATTTAACGAATGTGCCTACTTTATTACTGACATAGTAATAAAAGCTGCATTAATTGATGTAAATACTAAGCGTGCAATTTTATGGCGTGTTATTTACCTCGTTTTATACCAATCCTCCAAATAGGTTACTTAATTAAGCGAATTGGTATTTGTAAATTTACGTTAGGACGAAAATTGGTTTGATATCATTGAACGACGATTTAATTGTAGGTAAAGGGGCGCATAGAACGTGTTACAGGCACCCTGAGGCACATAATTTATGTATAAAAGTAAGCCATGAAGGGTTTCCGCAGGAGCAAGACCAAGAGCTGGCTTATTATAAGCGACTTAGTAACCGAAATATTCAGTGGCAGTTGTTAGCGCGATACCATGGTACGGTACACACCAATATTGGCACAGGGTATGTGTTTGATTTAGTGATTGATGCAAATAATCAGCCGGCTAAAACGCTAGAATATTATTTAAATCAGCCAAATAGTGAAGCCTTAGCCGAGCCACTATTAAATTTAAAAGATTATTTATTGCACAATTTAGTGATCACCAAAGAAATAAAACCACGCAATATAGCGTGTGTTAATAATAACGGTACCATTGAGCGGTGTGTTGTTGTTGATGATATTGGTAATACTGAGTTTTTTCCTATTAGTAATTACGTGAGCTCATCGGCTAAGCGTAAAATAAATAGAAAATGGCAGCGCTTTGAAGCGAGTTTAAATGAGCTTGGCTTAAGCCTTAATTAAGTTTTAAACTCCGACTTTAAATACTGGCTTTAATTAATAACCGCAGCCCCGTTTAACACGCAGGGCTAAACTAACTGCACATAGCCTACCCTGCGGATACACAACCGTTAGTTACTTTTCTAACTCTTTTATATACAGCATGAGTGCGCTGTACATTACGCTAAGGGCTTTTGTTACATCCTCATCAATAACAGCTTCTGCGGGGTGATGGCTTATCCCGCCTGGGCTGCGTATAAATAGCATGCCCACAGGGCAAATAGGGGCAATAGCCATGGCATCGTGCCCAGCGCCAGAGGCAAGTGAAGGCGAGGCTTGGTTATTCAATTTACAGGCACTGCTAAACAATTGCTGAATTTGAGTGTCGCACGCTACGGCGTCGGCCGCATGTGTCCATTGCCAATCAAGCGTTAAATTACGCGATGTTGCAATTTGATCGGCGCGGGTATGTATTGCATTAAGTAATACTGCTAGGTCGGCATCATTTTGTGCGCGTGCATCTAGGCTTATAGTCGTTTTACCGGCAATAACATTTGTAGCGCCTGGGCGAGCATGAATTTGCCCTACGGTGGCGACTTCACCATTACTCGCGTTTTTTGCTAGTTGCTCTATGGCAAGGGTAAGCTCGGCGCAGCCAACTAACGAATCTTGGCGTAAGTTCATTGGCGTAGTGCCTGCATGGCCGCTTTGGCCTGTTAGGGTGATCATAGCGCGTTTGGCGCCAGCAATAGCGGTTACTACGCCTAGCGCCTGGTTTACCGATTCAAGCACTGGGCCTTGCTCTATGTGGGTTTCCCAATAACCGAGTAATTCGTTTTTGTTAAGGGCGGCTTTAGCGTAATCATCAGGGTTTAGGCCAAAATCAAGCATGGCTTGGCGCATGCTAATGCCGTTTGTATCTTGTATATTTAACCACTGGGGGTCAAACTCGTTCGCCAGTGCTTTTGAACCAATTAACGTGGTGGCAAAGCGGGTGCCTTCTTCATCACAAAAGCCCACTACATCTAAATGAAACGGTAAATCAAGCTTAAGTGTATGCGCAAGGGCGGCTATTTCAATCCCCAATAACACCCCTAAAATACCATCAAATGCGCCGGCGTTTGGTACGGTGTCTAGGTGTGAGCCAATAATTAATCGTTTAGCGCTTGGGTTAGATGATGCTAAGCGCCCCCATAAATTGCCGACTTCGTCCTGCCACGATTGCATGCCCGCCTCAGCCATCCACGCAGCAGTTACACGGTTACACTCTTTGTGCTCTTTAGATAAATACACACGGTGAATGCCACCTTGCATTTGCGATAGGCCACTGAGCGTTTTACAGCGCAATAACGCGCGCGCGGCAAATTTATTAGCCAGCTCACTGTTTAATAATGGCTCATGGAGGGGGCTTGCAATCGTCATGCTAAATCCTTTTTTTATTTATAATGGGCAAGGGCGGCAATAGCGGCTTCGCCTTTAGGGCCTTTGTAACCATTGGCGTGTAAGCAGGCATCTAGGCTTGCCAATGTTTGTAATACGGCATCTTTACGGGCGTTGTAACCCATGGTGCCAATACGCCAAATTTTGCCATGCAGCGGGCCAAACGAGGTGCCAATTTCAATACCAAAGTCGGTTAGCATTTGTCCGCGTACGTGGTCAGCATTAATGCCCTCGGGTATATAAACACCCACTACGTTGTTCATTTTATGGTTTAAGTCGCCAAATACGTTTAAGCCCAGCGCTTGAATACCCGTTAGCATGGCATCGCCGTGTAACTTGTGGCGGGCAACGCAGTTATCTACGCCTTCTTCAATAACAATGCGAGCACATTCTGATGCGCAATACAGCATGCTGGTGGCTTCGGTGTGGTGGTTAAGGCGCTCTTCGCCCCAGTAATTCATGATCATGCCTAAATCAAAATAGTTTGAGCGTACAAATGGCTCGGTGCCGTCGGTATGCTGCGCGGTACGAATACCCGCTTCTACTTTTTTGCGTTTTTGGATCCAATCGGCGCATTTATCGCTCAGTGTTAAAGGGGCAGAGCCAGACGGGCCACCTAAACATTTTTGCAAACCAACCGAAAGCGCATCGAGTTTCCACTCATCGGCGGGTAAATCGTTACCTACAATCGAAGCGGTGGCATCGCAGTAAAATAATACGTCGTGCTTTTGGCAAATATCGCCAATGTGTTCAAGGGGTTGGTTCATGGTTGTAGAGGTATCGCCCTGTACCATAGCAAGTACATGGGGTTTTACATCAACAATGGCTTTTTCTATTTGTTCGGGGGTAAATACCTCGCCCCACGGAACTTCTATGGTGTGTACTTTTGCGCCTACGCGCTCGGCTATTTCAGCAAGCAAGTGGCCAAAGCGGCCCATAATGGGCACCAGTACTTTATCGCCTGGGCGTAAAATAGAGCATAAAACGGCTTCTATGCCTGCGCGCGATGTACCATCAACTAACATGGTCCATTCGTTTTTGGTTTTAAAAATTTCGCGATAGCGGGCCATGGTTTCGTTCATAAAACCGGTCATTACTGGGTCGTATTGGCCAATTAGCTGCGCCGACATAGCACGTAGCACACGTGGATCTGCATTTATTGGGCCTGGGCCCATGAGTAATCGCTGTGGCGGATTTAAAGTTTGAATTTGCGTGTCGCTAAACATGTTTTAGGCTCCCAGAGTCTGAATAAGCATACGAATGCCCGTTATCATTAATACAACGGCAAAGGCGCGTTTTAATTGTTTTTGATCTAGCTTGCTACCAATTTTTACGCCAATAGGGGCAAACAAAATAGTAAGCGGAATAATAAGTATAAAAGCAGGTAGGTTTACAAGGCCCCACGTGCCAAGCGGCGCATCGGTGGGTGTAGTACCAATACTTAATAAAGTAATAACGCCCGGTAGCGCAATTAATAAGCCAAATACAGCAGCGGTGCCAACGGCAACATGAGCACGTACGTTAAACGCGTTTAGCATGGGTACGCCAATAGTGCCGCCACCTATGCCAATCATTACCGATAAACCACCTACAATACTTGCCATAATGCCTTGGCCAAATTTACCTGGTAATTTACTAACAAGGGCAGGCGCGCCGGCTCTAAATAACATGTTTAAACTTACTAAAATGGCAATACAGGCAAACATAAGTACCAATGCATTACCGCGTATAGAATGAGCTAAGTAGCTACATATAACGGCCATTACCAAAATAAACGGGGCCCAGTATTTAATTAAAGCAAGGTCGATATTGCCCTTGGCATGGTGCGAGCGAATCGACGAAATAGAAGTAGGCACTATGGTGGCAAGCGATGTCGCGGTGGCTATCATCATGGCCGACTCAGGGCTTACGCCAAAGCCTTGCAGTAAAAAGTACAGCACAGGCACAATTACTATGCCGCCGCCTACACCAAATAGGCCTGCTAAAATACCTGCAAAAATACCGGTTGCTATTAAGGCCGCTATAATCGGCCATTGATTTATTATTTCTGTCATTGTGTTCCTGCTGTAGTTACTGTTGCGCGACCATCTGAACGAGGATCGGTGGCTGCTTCAAGGCTGGTAGGCGTATCTAAAATTGCACCTGCATGACCCATCATTTCATTGTTATTATCAACGCTTACCCAGTCGTGGTCACGTTGATTTAATTCATGTTTAACTTGAATTACTAAGCTTTGCTCTACCTTTAAATTTGTGCTTGTATCGCCCCAGGTGCGCCCTAATAACCAACGCGGATCGCTTACTGCTTGGGTAATTGATTTATTACGCCATGCGTACCCACTAAATACTGCAGCTTGTGTTTGTGGCTGGCCTTCGCCGCCCATGGTGCCGTAGGCAAGGCGCCTACCATCGTCAAATTTTGCTAAAGCCGGGTTGAGTGTATGAGCCGGTTTTTTATGCGCTTTTAAGGCATTGGCATCGTTGCTATTTAAACTAAAACTTAAACCGCGGTTATTCCACACAAAGCCGCCTTTGCTCATCAAAATGCCGCTGCCAAACTCCCAGTAAACACTTTGAATAAAGCTCACTAGTTGGCCGTTTTTATCCCGTGCGGCCATCCAAACGGTATCGCCTGGCTCTGCATTAAATGGCCATTGCTTGGCTTGGCTCATATCTATATTGCTGGCAAGCGCATTTAAGCGCTCATCAGTTAATGCGTTTTTATAATCATCGCCTAGCGCATCTGGGTCGGCCCACAGTGTAGGGCGGTGCGTAAAGCTTTGTTTGGTTGCTTCAACAATTAAGTGCATCCAATCGGCCTCTGTTTTGGCTAAATGTTTTAGTTTATTAACAGCGCCAATTATTTGCAGAGAATGCACGCCTTGCGTGGGGGCGGGTAAGTTATAACACTGTATGCCCGATAAATTAGCACTGAGCGGCGTTACTAAATCGGCCTGCGTATTGGCAATATCAGCGCGTGTAATTGCACTGCCTGCGGCAGCTAAATCGTTTGCAAACGACTCTGCTAAAGGGCCTTGGTAAAAGGCGTTTAAGCCATGCTCGGCTAAGTGCTCAAAGGTACTGGCAAGTTCTGGGTTTTTAAAATGTTGGCCCGCTTGCAACGGTTTACCATTAGGTATGTAAAGTTCTTTAAAGGCAGCGTTAGTGTTTGAAGCGGTGGCAAGCTTTTCGCAGCCTGCTTGCAAGCTTTTAGATACTGTAAAGCCATCGCGCGCGAGCTTTATGGCTGGGGCTAAAATAGTACTTAGCGAAAGAGCAGCGTGCTCATCTACCGCAAGGGCTTTTTGCCAGCCGCGAAGTGTTGCAGCCTGAGTAAGCGCGCTTAAACCGCCGCGCTCTGGTATGTGTGGCTCATTGCTATAGGCGCTTATATCGTTTGGTGCGCGCCCGCAGGCATCAATGGCAGTGGGTATACTTTGGTTTGGGTTATCAATAAGCCAAAAACTGTCGCCGCCAATTGAGTTCATATGTGGATATACCACGCTAATAGCAGCCGCTGCCGCTACCATGGCTTCGGTGGCTGTACCGCCTTGTTTTAGTATTAAGGTGCCTGCCTCGGTTGCTGCAAAATGCGGGGCAGTAAAGGCAATGTTGTGTGTGCTCATGCAAGTGTGTCCTGTTTAAAGTGGGCAGCTAATTGTTGTACGCAGGCAAGTAGGCTTTTATCGTTGCCGTGGCTCATCATTAATGAAAACCCATACGGGTGGCCATTTTCTAAATTAGCCAATGGTAAGTGTACTTGCGCCGAGCGGCTCAAGCCCGCAATGGCCGATAAGGTGATTATTTGCATACGTAAGGCGCTTGTGTCGGCGCCCAATTTAGGTGCAGTTGTGGGTGTGGTTGGCAAAAATAAACAACTGTTTGTGTTTAGGTTTTTAGCGATTAGTGTTTGCCATTGGGTTTGTACATTTAGTGCTTCTTGTTCTTCTTGGGCGGTTAGAGCAAGCGCCATGTTAAAACGTGCCGCAATTGCCGGAGCAAACTGGGGAAGTTGCCCTGGCAATTGAAGCCAATCTTTATGCGTTTTTGCGATTGCTCGCCCTTGCAGTATTCTAAAGCTGTCAGCCAGTTCGCTTAATAAGCTGCTGTTAGGCAGTTCAAATTCTTTATGGTGTTTAAAATAAGGTTTGGTTTTTTCAAGCAGTTGTTTAAGCGGGGCTTGTAAAGCAGGGTCAACCAGCTCAAATAATGGCTCGCAAATAACTAAAGTATCAACGTTATTAATAGCTTGATTTGGTAACAGTACATTGCCTACATCGCTTAGCAGCTCTGCATTTTGCGTAAGCCAGCCAATGGTATCAAATGGGGGCGCTAGCGGTATTAGGCCATCTTTTTCAATTACGTTATGGCTTGGCCTTATGCCAAATAAGCCACAATAACTTGCCGGTATTCTAATAGAGCCACCAGTATCAGTGCCTAAGCCAATATCGGCTAAGTTAGCCGCTACAGCTGCAGCCGAACCCATACTTGAGCCGCCACTTGCATGGCCTTTAAGTTTTGGGTTTTGTGCTGCACCATAGTGAATGTTATTGCCCTCTAAGCTGTAGGCCAGCTCATCGGTATGGGTAAAGCCTGTAAAGCGACAACCCTCATTCATTAGTTTGTTTACGGCACTTGCTGTTTGCTGTGCAGGTTTTGCTGCTTTAAACCAGCTTGGGTTACCTGCGCTGTTGCGCTCGCCTTTAACTGCAAATACATCTTTTACCGCAAGGCGCTTATTTACAAGTGTGCCGTGGGTTTGTGTTTGCCATGCGTTAGGGCCATGGTCACAAAAAATACCGGTAAAATTATTATGTGTTTTGGTACTCATATCACCACTCGTTATAAAGTAAATCTGACCAACTGGTTATAATCAGATTTAGGGTGATTAAAAAGACTAATTACTTATTATTATTTTTCAGCCCACTGCGTAACATCTTATTTTTATTTTACAGAGCCTGATCCGCTTTTTAATCGGTTAGCTATTATATTGCCTAAAAGCTAAGCAAAAGCAATGCCAAATGCAATAAAGTTGTCCGTTCGGTCAGGTTTTGTTTGGTTTGTATGGGGTTTAGCAGATATTTATAAAAATATAAGTATTAAAGAAGGTGTAATTTAGAGGTGAAAACAACCAAGTTGGTGCGTGATTGCACCAACTTGGTTGCAAGTGTGGCGTTTATAGTAATGCGTTAGGGCTAATAATTAAGCCATTTACATCGGCGTATAGCCAATCGTTAGGGTTAATTGTGGTACTAAGCATGGTCACTGTTTGATTTTTATCTCCAAAGCCACGCTTTAATGTACTGCGCGGGGTAGAGCCCAGTGCCATAACCGGTAAATCCATTGTGGCAAGTATTTCAATGTCGCGGCAACAGCCGTTAATAATCACGCCTTCCCAGCCGTTTTTTAACGCGCGCTCCGCCATAATATCGCCTATAAAAGCAAAGCGTTTGCTAGCAAAGCCATCAATAACCAGTACTTTACCCTTGCCGTTTTCATGCAGTATGTCGGCGGCAAACGAGTTATCGTCTGGGCAGGTAACGGTAACTGCTTGGCCACTAAATGTGGTTTTTTTACCAAAGTGGCGCAGGCCGCTGTCGGCTACTTGTACGCTATTGCGGTGATCGTCAAATAAGTCTGGGGTGGTAAAGTTATCCATGGGTTAAGCCTCACTGTGCTCAGGTATTTTTAAACCAATACCTTTTAAAATTATGTGGGCAGTTGATTGCGTTATTTGTGCCACATCGGTTTCGTCGTATTCTAATTTGTTCATTACCAGTAACACTTCGGCCTGAAAGTCGGCGTAGTACTGCGTAGTTGACCAAATGGTAAATAATAAATGGTAAGGGTCAACATTATCCATTTTGTTTGCATCTATCCAGGCCTGAAACACATCTACCTTTTGTTTTACCCACGGGCGTGTGTTGGTTCTAAAGTAGTTTTGCAAATAAGGAGCGCCGCGCAGTATTTCACTGGCAAATAAACGTGATTGCAGCGGCTGGTTTACGGCAAGTATGACTTTGCTTTTAATATAGTGATACAACACATGCGCAGGGTCGTCCTCAGGGGTTACGTTATCTAAGCCTAAGTTCCAGTGTGCAATAATGCGGTCTATTACGTTTTCGTATAGGCCGTCTTTGCTTTTAAAATAATATAAAATATTGGCCTTAGGAACGCCTGCTTCTTTGGCAACCATACTCATACTGGTGCCATCGTAACCAAGCTGAGAAAACAATTGCTCGGCGGCATCGAGTATTAATGTTTGGTTTTTTACTCGGGTGAGTTCTTTTTTATTTGGCTTTGTTTGTGTGCTCATTATGGCGATGCTGTTTTTAACGTGTTGAATGATTGTAACTTTACTGACCAAAAGGTCAAACACTTAAGTTCAGGCCAAAAACATCTTTATAACAATAAATGATGAGCAACAATTGTTTAACCCACTAATTACTGTTAGCGTAACGTCAAACGTAAGTAGTACTTTTAGGTAGTTAATGGACTTTTTTTCTAATCATAAATACACGCTTTATGGCATTGCCGCTATTTTATTATGGAGTTGTTTAGTGGCTCTGCTCAGGGATGTTTCGGAGTTATTTGGCCCTATAGGTGGGGCGGCACTCATGTACAGTGTAAGCGCGCTGTTTTTAATTTTGGTAATGGGACGGCCTAAGTTTGCTGGGTTTAATAAGCGTTATATTATTTGGGGCACTGCTTTATTTGCACTTTACGAGGTGTGTTTAGCGCTGTTTGTAGGGCTTGCTAATAATCGCCACCAAGCGGTAGAAATGGCAGTTATAAATTATTTATGGCCCACACTTACCATTTTGCTTAGTATTATAGTTAATCGTAGTAAAGTAAGTGTTTGGATTTACCCCGGTATGCTGCTCGCTTTTTTTGGTGTGGCTTGGTGCGTTGGTGGCGATAGTGGGTTATCTCTTAATAGTATTATGGGCAATTTTGCCAGTAACCCAACGGCCTACTTATTGGCGTTTGTAGCGCCTTTTATTTGGTCTGTTTACTGTGTAATTACTCAAAAAAATAGCAATGGGCAAAATGCCATTGTGCTGTTTTTTATCGCCACGGCACTAAGCTTATGGGTGTTGTATGGATTAAGTGACGAGCCAAAAATGACCTTTACACTGCACGCGACCGTAACGCTTGTGTTAGCTGGTGTGGTTGTTGGCAGCGGGTATGCTCTTTGGAACCAAGCTATTATTGGCGGTAACTTAATGTTGCTTGGTACGCTTTCGTATTTTACGCCGGTTTTTTCGGCGATTATTTCGGCGCTTTATTTATCAATTACCCTTAGTGCCTCGTTTTGGCAAGGAGTAATAATGGTAACTGGCGGCTCACTCGTATGCTATTTCGTAACGCGTGAAAAACCAGTTAAAAAGCAAATTAACGCCGTAAATTAACGGAGTAAATGCATCCTTCTTTAACTATGTTTGTTTAGCCAATTAAGCGCAAGTGGCCATAATCCGTCAGATTTTTTGCTAAAAAATTTCATATGGCCAATTTCCTTCAAACCATAGTCGTGTGGGTTTAAGGTTAGGGTTTGTGCTTTTAATTTAGGAAAAACCGAGAGCATATCGGCAACATTTGCATTGTTAGCAATATCGTCATCGGTAGCATTAACCCATATTGAGGGCATAGAAAGCGTGTTGTAACAGTGTTGAAATACGGTATCACCAAATGCTGATTGCACATACCCTTGGGCGTTACACCATTTTCGCCATTGTTTAGCTACGCCTTTAGGTAGTGGCTCGCCCATGCCAAACCACTGCGATTTAGTATGACCAAACAAGGCATTACTAAAGGGTATAACCCCATTCATAAAAAAGTGCGCTTTAACCTGATACGCTAAGCTCATATTAGTTAATTTACCCGACGAGCAAGCAAAATTAAACGCGGAGCTTAGCTCGTTAGCGTTATGCATTAGCCCCACTAATTGCCCGCCGGCGCTATGACCCACTAAATGATACTGAGTATTAGGAAATACCCTTTGCAAATGCTCAAGCACCGCAGGCATGTCTTGCTCACCCCAACTTTGTAAACTGGCTTTGCTTTTTTTAATACTGCGGTTAAGCGATTGGCCAATGCCACTGTTATCAAACGTAATAACGCCAAAGCCATTTTGCTGTAAGTAAGTAGCAAAGTTTGCATAAAACTGCTGCTTTATACCGGTTGCAGGGGCAATCATCACCGCACCTTTAATAGGGCTGGTGGGTGTAAATACACGGGCGCTTAGGGTTTGCCTGTTATTGCAGGTAATAGTGACGTGCTCAAAGTGTGGTGCGGTCATTAGAATTATTATTTCCCATATAAAGTACACAGGTAAAAATAATAGCTGGTTAGACCAGTCTCAGCAAGAGGGGCGTGCGTTGTTTATACCAACCCCATTAAGTATGTGTTCTAAATTTTACCCAGAAAAAACAATTCAGTTTAGGCGTAAATTGATGTAAATGGTTGTTCCCTCGACGAAAATTACAACAAAAAAATGAGTTGTTTTAGCAAGTAAAATAGATCAGCTATTTATTGGCGTTGGTATTAAACCACGCCCCAGATGAAATGGGGCGAGAGGAAGGTTTAAATAACTCAAGGGTACTACTTATTTTGCTAGAGCCTTGTTATTGGCTGCTAATGTAGCCTTATTGTCACTAACAATAACGGGCTAATGGGTATATTAAAAGTTGGTTAATTAGATTTACTGTTTACCTGTGCTAATAAGTCGAGCACTTTTTGTTGGCCAAATTTTTGTGCAAATTGCTCGGCTGTTTGGCCGGCTTTGTTTTGATGTGCGTTGTCGCAATCAAGGCTAACAAGTGTTTTAGCTATGCTAAATTCGCCTCTAAATATGGCGGCCATTAGGGCTGTGTTACCGCGGTTATCTTCAAGGCATGCATTAGCGCCTAGTTGCAATAAGGTGTTTACCGTATTTTTATTGCCGTGGTAGGTGGCAATCATTAGCGCGGTGTAACCTTTGTTGTTGTAACTATTAATAGGAATGCCAGCATCAACAAATTGCGTTATTACGGCGGTGTCGTCGGTGCGTGCGGCTGCAAAGTAATAAGCAAGTAAGCTGTCGTATTGCGACTGGGCGGTGCTTTGTTCTGTTACAGCGCTTTGTGGCTCATTGGCAAAGCTTGAAAAGCTCATCACTAAAGTAAATATAATAAGTAATTTACGCATACTGTTTACCTTTTTAAAAAAGAGGAAAGCTAGGCTTTCCTCAATAACTCACAGGTTGGGTAAAATATTAAAGCTTAGCGGCTAGTTGCTTAACTTGTTTCATGTCGCCGTTTACAGCGTTAGTTAAGCGTGTACCGTATTCGCTATCTGCTTTGTAGAAGTGGCTAAGCATTTTGTGCATAACTTTGCTGTCTTTCACTTTGCCTAAATCACCGGCTAAGTTGTTAACTAAGTTAGTGCGCTCTTGCTTGCTAAAGCTGCGGTAAAGTACACCCGCTTGAGCAAAGTTTTGCTGCTTTTTAATTGCTGCTTGTTGTACGTAGCCTTTAAGCTCTGTGTTACTTCTGCGTGCAATTGGGTTTTCTGCAACGTTTTCGTGACTTGGTTGGTAGTTCACGTTACTTGTTGTATTACCGTAGTTCATTGCGCCGTCTTGGTTGTAGTTAACCACTTCAACTTTTGCACGGTTAATTGGCAATTGTTGGTGGTTAGCACCTAAGCGGTACATTTGCGTATCGGCGTAAGAGAAAACACGCCCTTGTAATAGTCTGTCTTCAGATGGCTCAATACCCGGAATTACATTTGCCGGTGCCATTGCAACTTGTTCTGTAGATTGGAAGAAGTTAGTTGGCATACGGTTTAGGGTCATGGTGCCTACTTTAGTTTCTTTAACGTCTAACCACATTTTTGTTGCATCTAATGGGTTGTAGTCAAAGTCATCTAACTGCGACGGATCAAGGGTTTTAATGTATAGATCCCACTTAGGGAAGTTGCCTTTACCAATCTCGCTGTATAGGTCGCGTGTTAAGTGTTGGAAGTCTTTACCTTGCACTTCGTTTACTTCTTTAGCATCAAGGTTGTCTATACCTTGTTGGCTTACCCAGTGAAACTTAACGTATTTAACATCGCCTGACTTATTAATCATTTTGTAAGCATGTACGCCCCAGCCGTCCATTTTACGTAGGCTTGCTGGTGTACCGTAGTCGCTGTATACCCACGTTAACATGTGAGTAGAACCTGGCTCGTATGAGAAAAAGTCAAAAAAGCGGTTAGGATCTTGAATGTTATCTACCGGTGATGGCTTTAACGAGTGAACCATGTCTGGAAATTTAATCGCATCGCGAATAAAGAATACCGGTAAATTGTTACCTACTAAATCCCAGTTACCTTGGTCGGTGTAAAACTTAGTAGCAAAACCACGTGGGTCACGCAGTGTTTCTGGGCTACCTTTTGAGTGAATTACTGATGAAAAACGTACAAATACATCTGTTTCTTTGCCCGCTTCTGCAAACGGTGCAGCAATTGTTAAGTCATCTAATTCTTTAGACGCTACAAACACACCGTGTGCACCTGTACCACGCGCATGCACTACACGCTCAGGAATACGCTCACGTGCAAAACGTTGTAGCTTTTGAATTAGGTGTACGTCTTCAAGTAATACACTTCCGCGCTCACCTGCGGTAATAGAGTTTTGGTTGTCGCCAACAGCTGCGCCGTTGTCTTTAGTAAGGGTAGTTGCGGCACTTGCAGGTAATGCCATTGCTAAAGCTAATGCGCTTAGCGTTAACGTAGATTTATTATTAATCATGTTTTTTTGAGTATTCATTGTCGACCTCATCTGTATAAAAGTGCCGGCAGTGTTGCTGGCTGTTTAACTGTTAACGAGTGTATTAACAAAAGTGGATTCGGTAAAATTGATTGTCTAGATTGGAGTAATCATAAATTTAGATTGCTGTTTGTGTGCTGCCTTTTATTTTCTAAATAGCCGTTTTGCAATGTTCGACCTTAGTCGTAATTGCAATTTTGAAATCAATGAAAATACAGACAATTTCATATTTAATGAATAAATATTCACCACTGTGGTGCGTTTTTCACTAACAAAATGTTGACTTATTATAACAATAAAGAGAATATGCTCACTTGCTGGGCTTATGCTCAAGGTAAGGTTGCACCAAACTAGGTGTATAAAAAGGGGCAATATGAATACTAAAATAGAATTAGTTATTTTTGATTGTGATGGCGTTGTTATAGATAGCGAAATATTAAGCGCGCAAGTGTTAATAAACATGCTTGCAGAGATTGGCGTTAATATTGACCGAGCCTATGTACAACAATATTTTTTGGGCTGTAATTTTAAAACAGTTACCCAAAACTTATTCGATACCTTTAACGTGACCTTAGCTGAGAGCTTTGAAGCCGATTACCGAGAAGCATTATTAAACGAGTTCGAAACTGCATTAATGCCAACTAACGGCATTAAACACGTGCTAGAGCAATTATCTGTACCTTGTTGTATTGCAACAAGCAGTAGCCCTAAACGCACCGCTAAAGCGCTTAATGTGGTTAATTTATCGCAGCACTTTAATAAGGTATTTACCTCAAGTGAGGTAAAAAATGGTAAGCCTGCACCCGATTTATTTTTACATGCCGCTGAGCAAATGGGCGTAAAGCCACAAAATTGTTTAGTGATTGAAGATTCAAAAGCCGGCGTGTGCGCCGCACTTGCCGCCAATATGCAGGTTTTGCATTACAGCGGGGGTGGGCATATGCAAGATGCAGTGAACTTTGTTCACCAAGCTTACCCAGAGGTAGCGCATTTAACGCATTGGGATGACTTTTATAAGCAGTACCCAACATTACAAACACAGTAATAGAATATCAACGTTGAGCTTTATGACACTGACAAAGCTTAACGTAAAAATGCATTAATTATTAATTAGTTATAGTAGTAGCATTATAAAAAGGCACGGTGATTTACTCACTATTAATTTAAATAAAAAACACTTATTTAAATTAATAGTTAACCTGAACTTTGGTTAAGAGATTTACTAACATATTAAATCAAAAGTGATATCTATGTTTATTTTCTCTAGCCAGAGATTTACAGTGAAAACAAGGCGAAATTACGCGTCAATAGCTAGCCTATTGCAAGTAAATTTAACGTAGTTAGCGCTGGAAATAGCTGCTTGAGATAGATTTATTATCCAGAGTTCAGGTTAGTTAGGGCTGTGCTTAAAACAATAGGAAAATACCATGGCATCAAGTCCACACACACAAACATTTAACGATGTTAACGAAGAGCAATTGCCCGTTGCTAATCATAAGCTTCATGGTTGGAAGCACTTTGCCGGTTTATACGCTGGTGAACACGTTGCTGCAACCGAGTTTGTTATTGGTGCAACCTTTGTTGCATTAGGCGCATCGACCATCGACATTTTATTAGGTTTATTAATTGGTAACCTATTAGCTATGTGTTCGTGGTGGTTAATTACCTCTCCAATTGCGGTAGAAACACGCTTAAGTTTATACAACTACCTAAATAAAATTGCGGGTAACTCAATGACCAAGCTCTATAACTGGGCAAACGTGGTCATATTTAGTGTGATATCCGCCGCCATGATCACGGTATCGGCAACCGCAGTGCGGTTTTTGTTTGATATACCCGCGCAACTCGATTGGTACCCTAACAGCTTAGCATTTGTGGCCATTGTATTATCGGTTGGCTCTATTGTTGTATTTGTGGCTATGTATGGTTTTTCAACCGTTGCTGATTTTTCTAAAATTTGTGCGCCATGGTTATTTGTTATTTTTATAGCGGGCTCGTTTGCCTTGTTCCCTGAGCTTTCTAATCATGTATTAGGAGTGACCACGCTAACAGGGTTTGATGACTTTATGGCGATAGGGGATTCTTCTATTTGGACCGGTACCACCGCTGATGGCGAAAAAGGTATTGGCTTATTAGAGGTTATTGGTTTTGCATGGGCTGCAAACTCTATTACCCACTTTGGCTTAATTGATATGGCAATTTTTAGATTTGCTAAACGCAAAAGCTACGGTTTGTTTTCAGGCGTAGGTATGTTTTTTGGCCATTACTTAGCATGGATCTCGGCCGGTATTATGGGCGCAGGTGTTGCGGTATTACTTAAAACAACTATTTCATCACTTGACCCAGGTGACGTTGCTTACCACGCATTAGGCTGGACAGGCTTTGTTATTGTAATTATTGCGGGCTGGACTACAGCTAACGCCAACCTTTACCGCGCAGGCCTTGCAGCACAATCTATTTTTGTTGACCAATCGCGCGAGCGCACTACCGCAATTGTCGGTGTTGTAACCGTTATAATTGCGTGTTTCCCGTTTGTATTTTCGCAAATGTTACCGCTTTTAACTTACGCAGGCTTATTAGTAGTACCTGTAGGCGGCATTGTATTTGCCGAGCATGTTTTATTTCCTAAAATTGGTTTAACCCGCTACTGGGCTAAATACAAAAACATTACACGTAGCGTACCGGCCATTGCCTCTTGGGCATTAGCACTTGTGTTTGGCTTTGGTTTAAATGCAATTGATGTAATGTCGTTTTACTACTTATTTATTCCTACTTGGATTTTCACCATTGTTATTTACACGCTACTGGCTAAAAAGTACGGCGCAGGTGAAGACTACAGCAAAGAAATTGCAGCAGAAGAGCAAGAGCAGCAAGACATTAAAGAGTACCAAGCAGGGCTTGCAGAAAACGTTCAAGCTCCAGTTGTTGATAACTCAATGCTAACCAAAGTGTTAAATGGCGTGTCGACTGTTTCGTTACTTATTATTTTTGGCTTTGCCAGCCAAGTAATGTTTTTTAGTGACAGCATGAGCATTTACGCAGGAAATAAATCTCAGTTTGAAATTGCATGTTTTATTTGCACCATTATTTATTTTGCAACCGCTTACTGGTCGCTATTGCGCCATAAAGCACTCAATACTGCATCTTAATTTAAATTTTTAATATTGTTTTAGTAAGGCCGCACCATGACGCAACACCAGCACACTGACGCTCTTGTTAAAGGGCTAAACCAACAAAGCTTGGCAGATATGCCAAGCCATGTAGATACACCAAACTACGACCGTAGTAAGCTAAAAGCGGGTATAGTTCATATTGGTGTGGGCGGCTTTCACCGTGCTCACCAAGCGGTGTACATTAACGAGCTATTAAAAACGCCAGGTGCTGAACAGTGGGGTATTTGTGGTGTTGGCTTATTAGAGGGTAACCGTGGTCTGCGCGATATTTTAAAGCAGCAAGACTACCTTTACACGTTAACGGTAAGACACCCAAACGGGCAAATAGATAACAAAGTTATTGGCTCTATGATTGACTTTTTGTTTGCTCCAGAGGACAAACAAGCGGTTATTAATAAGCTTGCGCACAGCGATACGCATATTGTGTCGTTAACCATTACCGAAGGCGGCTATAACTTTAACCCAGTAACGGGTGAGTTTGATTACTCAAACCCAGACATTATTAACGACATTAATAACCCGAACGACCCAATTACGGCGTTTGGCTACATTACTGCTGCGTTAAAGCTACGTAAAGAACAAGGCCTTGATGCGTTTACAGTACAGTCATGCGATAACATTCAGCACAACGGTAATGTAACGCGTAAAATGCTACTTGCCTTTGCGGCCGAGCAAGACAAAGAACTAAGCGAGTGGATTGCCACTAACGTAACCTTCCCAAATGCAATGGTTGACCGTATTACGCCAGTATCTAAAAAGAGCGATATTGACTACGTTGTTGATGCGTACGGTGTTAGCGATGAATGGCCAATTACCTGTGAGTCGTTTACACAATGGGTAATTGAAGACTCATTTTGCTGCGGACGCCCAGATTGGGATAGCGTTGGCGCACAATTTGTAAGTGACGTAACACCTTTTGAGACCATGAAGATACGCTTATTAAATGCAGGACATTCGGTACTGGGTTTATTAGGCTCTGTACATGGCTACGGCACAATTGACGAAACAGTATCAGATCCTTTATTTGCTAAGTACTTACGTGCGTTTATGGATAGAGAAGTAACGCCTAACCTAGAGAAATTAGAAGGCATTGATCTTGAAATCTACAAAGACACGCTAATTGAGCGCTTTGCTAATCCAAACATTAAAGACAGCTTATCGCGCATTTGTTCAGAAAGCGCAGCAAAGCTACCTAAGTTTTTAATTGCCACCATTAACGAAAATCTAGTCCATGGCCGTGATGTATCACTTGCGACCCTGGTTATTGCTGCATGGTGTTTTTACAGCGATAAAGGCGAAGATGAGCAAGGCAATAAGCTTGAAATAATCGATGCAATGCAAAGCGAGTTACATGAAGCCGCGGCTAAAACGGCGACTGATGACCTTGCATTTCTATCGCTAACAAGCTTATTTGGCGATTTAAATACGCAAAGTGCCTTTACGTCTCACTACAAAAACAATGTAGAAGCGTTATACGCACCGGCTAGCAAAATTAAAGCAATTATGAATAACGTGCTTGAGCCTAAAGGTAACTAATAATGAGCATTTTAATTGATTCTAAACAAGGTAAAGACGTAAGCGTAAGCTGCTTTGGCGAAGTACTATGGGATTGTTTTGCAAACGATAAACGCCTAGGCGGCGCGCCGCTTAACATGTGTGTGCGTATTAACTCACTGGGCATTAAAGCCGACATGATAAGCGCTGTAGGTAACGATGAACTCGGTACTGAGCTACTAGGCGAAATTAAAAGCAAAGGCGTAAGCTGCGAATACATTGGCGTTAATAACGACAAAAAAACCAGCACAGTACAAGTTACCTTAGATAAAAGCGGCTCAGCCAGCTACGAAATAGTTGCCGACACTGCGTGGGATAACATTGAGCTTACAGACTCACTTATTGAAAAAGTAAAAGCCAGTGATGTATTTGTATTTGGCAGCCTAATTGGCCGAAGCGAAGCCTCACTTGCTACATTAAACCAATTAGTTGATGTAGCTAACTTTAAAGTGTTTGACGTAAATTTACGTGCGCCACACTACACGTTAGACACATTAGTAGATTTAATGAATAAAGCCGACTTCATCAAATTAAACGATGAAGAGCTTTACGAAATTGCCAAGGCAATGGGCTGTAAGTTCCATTCACTTGAGCAAAACTTAGCGTTTATTGCACAGCAAACTAACACCGAATACTTATGTGTAACTAAAGGCAGCCACGGTGCACTACTAACCATAAAAGGCGAAAATTACTATAACTCAGGTTATTTAATTAGCGTTGTGGATACAGTAGGCGCGGGGGATTCGTTTTTAGGGTCGTTAATTTATCAGCTTTGTAGTAGCGATTGTGCACAACATGCTGTTGATTTTGCGTGTGCAGTAGGTGCAATGGTGGCCGAAAGTGCCGGTGCTACACCTACACTTACTCATGAACAAATTAACGAGTTTATGAGCCCAGCATAACGTAAAAAATCACAGTTACACCCAATCATTGTGTGTGTAAGCGGCTTTACTTTTATAGTAAAGCCGCTTTTTTTTGTTTTAATTTTTATTAATGAAGCCGTTTAGATTAAGTGTTGAGCAAGGTGCATAAAAAGTAACTCAAATAGGGTCTGTTGACCTTTGCAGTTTGAAATTTGTTCAAACTAGGGGCGGTTTAATCGCGGCGCGAGGTTTGTAACCTAGTGGGCTCGATAACTGCTCCTGCGTTATCGCCTACTTATGGGGAATAACCACACCAAACAGGCTGCTGCAAATTTAACCTTGAAAGGTCTACAGACCCTTGTGTATTAGCTATTCGTCTTATAGCGGGGGGATTAATACTTTGTTAATGTTCGTCGATTATTCATGGATTGAAAGGCGGGGCGGCAATTAGGCGCTCTATACTCCAAATACAAAAAGAGAAACGTGCTTTATGATCATCTTTTTTATCTGCATAACAATCTTAATACTGGGATATAAGTTTTATAGCCCGTTTGTTGAAAAACAAGCAGGTATGGATACAACAGTTGATACACCACAAAAACGCTTTAGCGAAGGTGTTGACTATGTAGCCATTCACCCTGTGCGTGCATTTTTAATTCAGTTTTTAAATATTGCGGGCGTAGGCCCTATATTTGGCCCAATCTTAGGTGCGCTTTACGGACCGGTAGCACTTGTGTGGATTGTGCTTGGTAACGTATTAGGCGGTGCGGTACACGACTTCTTCTCGGGTGTGATGAGCATTAAAGAAGATGGCAAAAGCTTACCAGAAATAGCAGGGCACTATTACAACGTTGTGTTTAAAGGCTTTATGCTGATATTTACAGCCATGCTACTGTTTTTTGTGGGCGTTGTATTTATTATGAGCCCAGCAGGCTTATTAAGTAACTTAGATGTATTTGAAGGCACTTTTTTTGCTAATAATACCTTTTGGGTTTTGGCTATTTTAGCGTACTACTTTTTAGCAACGTTGCTACCTATTGATAAAATTATTACTAAGTTTTACCCGCTATTTGGCTTATTAATGATTGTAATGACTACATTAATAGCCGGTGCGTTATTACTAGATGCACCACACTTACCAGTTGCAGGCGACTTTTTAGCCTACTTTGAAGCCGACCACGCGCATGACTTTTTAGAGCCAAACCCTGATGGCCTGCCAACCTGGCCGTTACTGTTTATTACCATTACCTGTGGTGCTATTAGTGGCTTTCACTCTACTCAAGCGCCTATTATTGCCCGCTGTTTAACAAACGAAAAATACGTACGCCCAGTATATTACGGCGCAATGATGTGTGAAGGCATTGTAGGTTGTGTATGGGCACTTGCGGGTATTGCTGCATTCCCAGAAGGTTACGCAGGCTTAAAAGCATTGCTTGATCAAGGTGGCCCAGGTTTAGTGGTTAACCATGTAGCAAATAGTTACTTAGGCGTAATGGGCGGTATTATGGCCATTATTGCTGTTGCGGTGTTCCCTATTACCTCTGGCGATACGGCGTTCCGTTCACTGCGTTTAACCGTGGTTGATGCGTTTAATATTCCGCAAAGCTTACGTAATCGCTTATTACTGGCAGTGCCAATTTTAACGATAGCCTTTTTTATGACTAAATTAGATTTCTCAGTTATTTGGCGCTACTTTGCATTTTCAAACATGCTGCTTTCAACCAGTGTGCTATGGCTTGCAACTAAGTACTTATTTGATAGACGTGCATTCCACTGGATCACCAGCATACCTGCCGTTATCGCTACTGGCGTAACACTTTCGTACATTATGACTGCTGCTATTGGCTTTAATTTATCGGCCGACTTAGGTAAACCAATTGGTGCCGCTGTGGTTGTTATTGGCTTAGTAGGTTTAGTGTTTGTACACTCTAAGCATAAAAAGCTAGATGTAGCGTAAAGCGTTAAAAATTAAATAAGCGAGCTTATTAAGCTCGCTTTTTTTATGCATAAAATTTACTCTCACACTATGCAATTTTAAAGGTAATAAAATGAAAATAGCTGCCGATTTTACCCAGAGAGTCGTTGTTCATAGTGAGCAACTTAATTGGAACCCTTCGCCAATGGCGGGCGTTGATAGGCGAGCACTTGATAGAGTAGGCGATGAAGTTGCGCGTGCAACTAGTATTGTACGTTATGCACCAGGGAGCGAATTTTCGCCTCATGTGCATACAGGCGGCGAAGAGTTTTTTGTACTAGAAGGGGTATTTCAAGATGAGCATGGCGATTTTCCACAAGGCTCTTATATTCGTAACCCACCGCAATCAAAGCACAAACCAGGCTCTGATGAAGGCTGCATAATATTTGTGAAGCTTTGGCAATTTCAGCCACAAGATAGAACCCACGTACGCTTACAAACACAGCATATGGGCAGCGTGCAACACGACACATTTAAAGGCCTTGCCATAACCCCACTTTATAAAGATGACTTTGAAGATGTGAGCTTATTGCATTTTGAGGCAGACGCCAACATGCAAATTAGTGCAAATGGCGGTGCTGAGTTACTCGTGCTTGAAGGCGATATAAGTGAGCAAACAGATGTATTAGTAAAACACAGCTGGTTAAGGCTGCCTATTAATAGTGAGCTTAATATAACCGCAGGTAAGCAAGGTGCAAAAGTGTGGCTTAAATTAGGGCACTTAACAGATGTAGATAAGCAAATAGAGCGCGTACAAAACGCTTAGCAAATAGCATTTTTTAGCAGTATTGTTTGATTTAGTTCAGTACTAATTAACTTAATACGGTGTAGTTTTATAGTTTAACTCAGTAAGTGATGGGTATTTTTGGGGTTTTTATTTTTTAAAGGGAATAATTTCACTTTATAGGCTTTAATTAACTCCAACTTTCGTTATAAAACCCACTCACACAGGCTGTAAATAACACAAGCGCACCCGATTAAGGAGAGCAGCATGGTACACACAACACATGGTTTATCTATTGGTATTGAACGCGCAGGCCGAGAATTTTTTTTAAAACTAAAAGCTGTAGGAACGCTAACCCACGACGACTATAAAGTCATTACCCCCATGATCGACTCTGCCCTTGACGAGGTTAAACACCCTATAGCAAACGTGCTTATTGATGCCAGCGAGCTAGAAGGGTGGGAGCTTCGCGCCGCGTGGGATGATTTAAAGCTTGGCGTAAGACACTCAAAAGAATTTAATAAAATTGCTATTTATGGCAATCAAGAGTGGCAAGCCCGCATGGCTAAAATAGGCAACTGGTTTATATCAGGCGAGGTGCAATACTACGAAAACGCCACCGCCGCCATCGATTGGCTAGATGAATAGCTTGATTGAAAAGTTTAAGTTAAAGCACTCTTATAGAGTGCTTTTTTATATAGGAGCGTTAATAAGTTTTTGAATTTGCTTTATTTTAATTGTTAATGTTGCTTAATTAAAATACACTCCTTAGTACTAATAAAACTATACATTATAATAACAATGAAACACGTACTTGCCCTTTTTGTATTACTCATATTTTCTACATCAATACATGCAAAAGACAACACCATATTTACGCCCGTGAGCGATTTATTTTTAGCTGTTTCTAACTTTGATCACGCAAAAATGCGCGCGGCTGTTGACGATTCATTCTTGCTTTTAGAGCACGGTGAAGTGTGGACTATTGATGACTTTGTAAATGTTGTTAAGCCCGCTGATTACATAAGAACTAATTATTTTAGTGTTATAAATTCGCGTGTAGAAGGAAATGTTGCGTTTATTAATTACTGGAATAAAGCCAATTTTAAAAACGCCGATAAAAGTGCTGACATTTATTGGTTAGAAAGCGTGGTTGTATCAAAAATGGGTGACAAATGGCTATTATCGCAAATGCACTCAACCCGTTTACCACAAGGTGAAACACCTAAAGGCGTTACTTTTATTAAGCAATAATTATAAATTAGGTTAAGCCCCGCTATTTGGGGCTTTAACTGTTTATATTACATCAGCTAGCACTGGTAATGCCGGAAATGCCCCTTTAGCTAAACACGCTTTAGAGCCACATTGAAGGGCAAAGTGCAGGGCGTTTTTTATGCTGGTTTCATCATTTAGTTTATCTGCCAGCACTAAATTACTCCCTAAGTTATTTAAATAGTATAAAACCCCCGCTATAAAGGCATCCCCCGCGCTTGTTGTATCTACTGCGTTTATTTTTGGTGCAGATTCGTTAAGTATAAATGCGCTGTGGTAAACCGTAGCAGGCTCAGGCCCGTCGGTTAAAAACACCAGTTTTACTCCGGTATTTAATAGCATTTGAATGTAATCTTCGCCCGTTGTTTCGCTATGCTTTGCTAAAAAATTAAGTTCATCACGCGAAAGCTTAACTATGTCGCAATAAGCGAAGCAGGCTTGTACATTGCTGGCTATATCATGGGTGTTTTCCCACAAGCTGTAGCGTAAATTTACGTCAAAACTAACGAGCTTATTATGTGTTTTAGCAAGTTCTAGCGCTTTAACCGTTGTGCTAGCTATGGCTGGATCGGTTAGGGTGTTTGAGCAAAAGTGCAGGGTGCTTATGCTTTGCCAATTTATTTGCGCTAAATGCGCTTGGGTTAAAAGTACATCGGCTGTGTTATGGCGATAAAAGCCAAAACTGCGCTCGCCTGTTTCATCAAGGCTTACTATTACCATGGCGGTTTGTGAGCCAGCAATGGTAATTAAATAGTCTGTATTTACATTGTATTGCGCCAGTGCATTACTTAATTGATTGGCAAAATGATCGTCACCTTTACCACCACAAAATGCAGCCTCACCGCCAAGTTTGGCATAGCCAACAGCAACATTAGCAGGTGCACCACCAGGGATGGGTAAGTACGCTGAGTTATGAGCATCTTGTGGCAGCATATCAATTAAAAGCTCGCCTAAGCACAGGAGTTTGGTCATTTGGAATATCCTAAAAAGCCTAGCAAGGCTAGGCTAAAACATGAAGGGTGTTATTTATTCATACTTTAAAAGGCGCTACAGCGATGACTCACTGCAGCGCAATACACACATTTAGTTAAAAGCGTATTTTAAAGTAACCGACGTAGTGCGGCCGTTAATAGTACGGGCACGAATAATGTCGTTTTCTGGTACTGAGCCTTCTTCGGCTTCTGTAATACCCACTGTATCGAATAGGTTGTTTACATTAAGCGCAAGGTTTAAGTTTTCTGATAAGTCGTAGCTTACAAACGCATTTACTTGTGTGTAGCCGTCAAACTTAAGGTCGTTGTTATCTTGTGCATAAGCATCGGTTGTACCAATAAAGCTTACACCTGCCGCGCCTTTATCGTAGCTGTAACGCGCCATTAGTGAGTAAATTAAATCCGCTTGGCGACGTGGTGTGTTACCTACAACTTCAGGAGTTAGCGCATCTTTTGCAATTTCAGCATCGGTCCAAGTAAAGTTACCTCTAAAGTCCCATGCATCCATAAAGTAAGTTGATTCAACCTCAATCCCTTTTGCTTCGTATTCACGGTCGAAAAAGGTTTGCGATGTTGCTTCAAAGTTTTGCTCTTCTGTTTCTGCGTAAAAGGCTGTTGCAAATACCGAGAACGAATCAAAGCGTTTTTTCACACCAATCTCAAATTGGTTTACTTCATCTACTGCATCTTCATCAGCTACGCTTCCGTCACTGCGTACTTTACCAAATAATAAACGGTCTGCATTTGCGCGCCCGCCTTTACTAATACGTGCAAACGTAGCTAGGCTTGGGTCAATTTGGTAGTTAGCACCTACAGAATAAGACGAGTAGCTCCAGTCGTAATTTACAGGGCTTGCATTAGCTATATCAATACCTGCTACGTTTTGCTCAGGAATAGAAATAGTACCGTCGCGGTTCATATCTACTGTTGAAGTTACGGCACCTGCGTAGTTACCGCGTGCTTCACCGCTGTCGTAGCGGGCACTTGCATCAATGCTTACATCACCAAGTTTTGTTGAAAACGCAACATACGGTGCGCGAGTGTCGTACTCGGTGTCGTAATCGCGCTGACAACAGTTACCCCAATAAGGCGTGCCGTATGCATATAAACCATTTTCTGAATACTCAGTGCCATCGGCTGCGGTTACATTTAAAAGTGCCGCATTGTCGCCTTTAAGCTCCATTAAGTACGAGTTCCATAACCACGACATAGCAATGTTTTGTGTAGAGGCAAAGTAACCAAAGGTTAGGCTAGTGTCATCGCTAAACGATTTAGTTAGTTTAAAATCGTTAACAATAGAGCCAAAGTCATTAAGCGTTACATCAAAAGTGTGAATACGCATGGCAAGTTCATCATTAAATGCTTCGCCTGTGTTTGCGTTACTCAGTGTTGCGCCTACACCGCCAATACTTTGTGCAATAGACGATGCGCTGCCAACCTCAGCAGGAATAAGCGAGTTAAAGTTGCCGCTAATTGACGATTTACGAAAACGGTTTTCGATACGCCAATCGTTATCTAAATCAAATACAGCTTCAAAACCTACCGCATCCACTTTAGGGTTCATGCCGTCGCGTAAATCGCCACTGCTAATTTGGTTTTCGCCATTTAGGCGCACTGTTTTGGTAAATAATGCTGAATGCGGTGTATCTGATTGCGCATCAAACCCGGCAATAGAGTCACCATTTGAGTACATTGGCATTGGTAAGTAACCTACGCTTTTGTCGTCTAGGTGTTTGTAGTAAAGGCGTACGTAGCCGTTTTCAAAATCTTTAGTAAGGTTAGCTTTAATTTGGCCACCTTTATTTGATGTGTAGCCTGTTTCGCGCGGGCCTTCGCCTTGGCGTACAAAGCCACCTACATGAAAACGCACGCTGTCGGTTAAATAGGTGCCGTATTCAAAGTCGGTGCGTACACTGTCGTAATCTAGGCCAACAGTAGTAGATACGCTACCCGATTCGTTTTCGCCGTTTTTAGAAATAAAGTTAATTATGCCGCCAGGTGCATTACTGGCTGATGTAGAGGCTGAGCCACCACGAATTGATTCGATTGTTTGCACTGTGTTATCAAGGCGCATAAAAATATCGGCGTTACCAAAGGCAACATCACCAAACTGCATTACAGGCAGACCATCTTCTTGCAGTTGTAAAAACTTAGCGCCACCCGATGCTACAGGCAAGCCACGCACTGCAATATTTGCGTTACCTTCACCGCCTGTTGATTCAGCGCGAACACCCGGAATAATTCTAAATGCTTCAGCCGTTGAGCGTGGCGTTGATACCTCAACTTGCTCAAGCGATAAACTGCTTACTGATGAGCTCGATGCCATAATAGTTGTGCGGCGAGGTACACCGGTAACAACAATAGTTTCAAGCCCTTGGTTGGCTTGCACTTTGGTTTCTTGCTCGTCTTGTGCATGAACGCCTTGGCTTACTGCAAGTGCTAAGGCACTGATTAAATATAAAGGTGTGTGGTGTGTTGTCATGTTAACGCCTCATTGTGTTGTGTGAGTTTGTTATTTTTACTTAATCGATTAAGTAAAAATAACAAAGTTTTTACAATAAGCAAATTGTTTTTGTGTGTAATTTGCTCTTATTTTATTTTTGTATTGATTTTAAAGGTGTTTTTTATACTGGCTTGAGCAGCCATTTATGCATTTTTAGTTAATGCTTTTGCCGCAGGGTCGCGGTAAAAGTTATAAAGCATGGCTAAAAATAAGATCACAGCAAAGCCGGTAGCTAAGTAAAAGCCGTAGCGTACGTGGCCAAAGTAATCACTTATCATGCCCATAAATAAAGGCGCAAGTGCGGCCGAAAGCGCGGTAAAAAATAAAATAACACCCGCTACTGCACCATGTTGTGCAACAGGAAAGCACGATATACCTTTAGAGTTTAAAGTAGGGTAAACCATCGACATAAATAAACCCGAAAGCGGAAGCAAGCCTACCGCCCAATCAACTCCGCCTACCAAAGTGCCCACATAACACAGTGCGATGCCTAAACTTAAATAAGCCATAACCCCTTGCCAGCTAAAGTGATTTAAAAGCCATACAGCAATAAAGCGCCCAGCAGCACGTAATACAAAAAATAGTGTAAGTGCGTAGGTTGCAAGTAAAGGCCACGAGCCTGTGTAATCTTTTAAAAGTGTTGGCATCCACACGTAAATAGCAACCTCGGTAGCTACATATAAGGCAATAGCCAATGAAAAACCAAGTGCGTACGGGTTTTTAATCATTTTCATGGTGGTGGCAAGCGAAGCGGGCTTTTCTGTGCTTTTAACAACACTTGGGTAGTCGGCGCGCCATGCCATTAACGCTAAAATTAAACACATAACGCCGGCAATAATGTACAGATAAGTCCAGCTCACGTTTTGAGTAAGCAGTACGCCTACCAGCGCAGGGCCAACTATGGCACCAATACCAAAAAAGCCTTCTACTTTGTTCATGGTTTTAGTGTGCTCTGCGTTACTTGCAGATATATCGCCAAGTAGCGCTAGTGCGCCGGTTTTAAATAAACCAATGGCAAGCCCTATACAGCACAGCAAAATTAAAAATACCGAAAAACTGTTACTAAAGGCAAACAAAAAACAGCTGAGCGAAAAAATTAGTAAGCCTAACATTATGGTTTGTTTACGGCCTAGGCTGTCGGCTAAAAAGCCCAAAAACAAGCCACTAAAGGCAATGAGTGCCATAGGTGCATAATGAAAAGCACTGGCTTGGGTCATACTTAAACCAAACTCTGTGATCAGTTCAGGGATGATCATACCTACTGCATCTGAGGTCATCGCAAACATAAAAAACATCATGTAAGTGAGTATTCGTATGCGCTGCATTGGGTCGCTTTGGGTGTGTGTGTGTAAATTCGTCATGTGATTTTTCCTCGTTGTGGCTCAAGTTATAGTAATAACTCAATCACTTACTCTAGTTAGTATTACCGTTGCCACAACTTTTGTATGTAAAATATTTAAAAATTACTTGTAAAATTGTACGTGCTAGTTAAAGATATATCTTAATCGATTAAGTTTCAACTTGGTAATCACACATGATGAAGAATAAAGTTCAATTGATCACATACGCTGATCGAATTACAGGTCAAGATATAAACGCACTTACAACATTGTTAAAAGGTCCTTTGAAGGGCGTATTTGGTGGTGTGCACCTTTTACCTTTTTATAATCCTATTGATGGAAGCGATGCGGGCTTTGACCCGATTGATCACAGCGAAGTAGATTCTCGCATTGGTACATGGGCTGATATTCAAGCACTGGGTGAAAACCATGATCTAATGGCCGATTTAATCGTTAACCATGTATCGGCGCAGTCTTATCAGTTTCAAGATGTGCTAGCTAAAGGTAAGCAATCAGAATTTTGGGATTTGTTTTTAACAAAAGAAGACGTTTTTCCAAATGGTATGAGCGAGCAAGAGCAACAAGCAATTTATCGCCCGCGTCCCGGTAGCTGTTTTACGCCAATGCAGTGTGGCGATGGTCAAACGTATGACTTTTGGACCACGTTTACCGATAACCAAATTGATATAAACGTAAAAGTTGAAGCAGGTATTGCGTATTTAAATAACGTATTAACTAAGTTTTCTGAAAATAACGTAAATATTATTCGTTTAGATGCAGCGGGTTACGCAATTAAACAAGCCGGTACTAACTGTTTTATGCTAGACGAAACCTTTGGCTACCTAGATAACCTGTCAAAGCAAGCAAACGAGCTTGGCATGGAAACCATTGCTGAAATTCATAGCCACTACCAAACACAAGTAGAAGTAGCAAAGCGTGTAAACATGGTTTACGACTTTGCATTACCGCCGCTTATTTTACATAGCTTATTTAATAACGATGTAGATGCACTGCTTAAATGGTTACAAATTTCACCACGCAACTGTTTAACGGTACTTGATACGCACGACGGCATAGGCATTATTGATGCTGGTCCAATGGGCGACAAGCCAGGGCTATTAAATGCACAGCAAATAGATACGCTTGTAGAAACCATGCATGCCAACAGTAACAACCAAAGCCGCCAAGCTACGGGTGCTGCTGCCAGTAATGTTGATTTATACCAAGTAAATTGCACGTATTACAATGCATTAGGCGCTAACGATTTAGATTATTTGATTTCGCGTGCCATACAGTTTTTTGCCCCCGGTGTGCCGCAAGTGTACTACGGCGGTTTATTTGCCTGCGAAAACGATATGGATTTACTTGCGCGTACCAATGTGGGCCGTGATATTAACCGCCCGTATTTAAATACTGAAACAATTGAGCACGCACTCAATAAACCTGTAGTAAAAGGTTTAATAGAGCTCATTAAATTACGTAATGAACACCCCGCTTTTGCAGGAGAGTTTAGTGCTCACGGCACCCAGGGAATATGTTGTTTAACGTGGCAACTAGAAGATAAGTCTATTGCATTAAGTGTTAATTTTAAAACACGAGACGCGCTTATTACTCAAGTAAATGGTGATGAAGAAACAACGATAAGTTTAAACGCATTGTTAGCCTAACAGGCTATTAAAACATAAAAGCCAAGCTCTTGAGCTTGGCTTTTGTTTACCCAGTCTTTTTTAACATAACCTATTAACCACTTGCGCCAATATCTAGCTCGTAACTTACATCACATATTTTTTCTTCTTTTGATATAAAGAGCTCGGCGGCCATTACGCCTTTTTCTTGGCTGTTTTGATGAATAGTGGTTAGGCGCGGCACAAAACGAGCGGCTTCGTCTATTCCATCAAAGCCGACAATACGCAGTTCTTCACCTATTTTTATGCCTTGTTTTATCGCTTCTCGCATGGTGGCAAGGGCAATTAAATCACTCATACAAATGATAACGTTAGGTCGGGGGGAGGCACTTAACACCTCTTTGGCGGCAATGTTAGCAAAACGCTCGCTGCTCTCAGGTATATTCCAAATGCGGTCATCAGCTACGGTTATATTTGCCTCACTTAAAGCACGTTGATAACCCCGTAAACGTTGGTGCGAAATAGATTGCCCCGTTTCAAATTCGTGGTGCTCATATACGCGGCACAATACGTTTTCATCAAGTAATCTTAAGCCTAAAATAGCGACTTTATCGCTTTGATTTTTTAAAACATGCTTGGCTATTTCGTAACTTGCTTGCTCGTTATTAATATTTACTGAGGCATTGCGGGCTATATCAAAATCAATAGTTACCACATGTTTAGAGACCGTTTTTAACTGCTCTACTAATGTGTTATTTCGAGGGCGGCCATAACAAATAAAGCCATCAACGAAGTCGACCACACTGTTAAGGTTATCGCTATTTCCTGAAAACAATAAAACATTAATGCCGTTTTTTTCAAGCACCGAGGTTACACCCCGCATAAAGCTACTGGCCACAGGGTCAGACACCATATATTCCACACTATCGGGCAGTACTAACGCCACAATATTAAACGTACCACTGCGAAGCGATTGCGCGGCTTTATTGGGCCCGTAATAACCCAAGGTTTTGCACGCTGCAAGAATATCGTCTCGGCGTTTAGCCGATAGCTGATCAGGGCGATTAAACGCATTAGAGACTGTTGCGTTAGATACACCTAACTCTTTAGCAATACTTTTTAGGGTCCAGCGGGTTTGCTTACTCATACCAATTCTTTACTCAATACTCATGTTAATAAACTAACATATTCAGGGCGTTAGCAAAGTAAAAAATAAGGTTTTAGCCTTAATGCCGGCACTCTTTAGGCGCAATGCCAAAGGTTTGTTTAAATACACGACTAAAGTGGCTTGCGCTATTAAACCCAACATCAAAGCACACTTGGCTAATAGCATGGCCTTGCAGTAATTGATTGCGGGCTTTTTTAAGCCTTAATTGTTGCTGCCAAAGGGCTGGGGTAGTGCCAAATGCCAATTTAAACTGCTGATAAAACTTACTGCGGCTCATGCAGGCTATTTTGCACAAGGTATTTATATCGAGCGTTTCGTTTAAGTGCTCTTCCATATAAAGCAGTGCATCGCTTATTTTTGTTTTAAGGCGTGGTTTATCGCTATTAGCGAGTAATAAGTCGCGACTTTGTTGTTGTAACAACCGGGCGATCAATTCGTTTAACGACAAATCAATTAAGTAATGTCGCTGTGCGCCTTGTTCGCTAAATAAGTGCACCATGCGCTCTAATAATTGCTGCGTTTGACTATTATGTTGGCTGTGTACCAATTGTGGAACATACTCGAATAAGTCGCCATCGTGTGCAAAGCTTTGCTGCATGTTAAGCGCACTCGCCACAGCGTTTATTTTATCTTTGCTTATTTCAATTGCTAAACACGTGGTTGGGGCGTGCATAGATGCCTGTGGAAAATCAATTAATACACCTTGCTCTGGCGCTAATACAAACGACTCGTGGGGTAAAAATGCTTTATGGTATTGGCTACTTTCTACGTGCATTACTTTTTTACCGCTGAGCATGGCACAAAACAGTAACTCCTTTGAATGCAGTGCCACCTTTTGTGCGCGTTGGTACGTGTCGTAAATGCTCAACTCGCTGTTATCTGCTGCAAATGTCACTTTATTTTCAATTAAAACATCAAGTTGTTGGCGTTTTTTGTTTAACTGAGATGTGTGCATATCAATCCTTTAAATTTTTATTAGTGTGGACTCACAGACAACTTTTGTGGACAGCTAATCAAGTTTTTAGGTGCTCGTTAGGCTAATGTCAAACAACACTGATTAAATATAAAGCATTTTGTTTTATATAAATGTTCGACCTTTAGCTAACAACAATAAAGAGAGCACACACATGATATACGCAAACCCAGGCAGCGACGGCGCACTCGTAAACTTTAAAAACCAATACGGTAATTACATTGGCGGGGAGTGGGTAAAGCCTGTAAACGGCCAATACTTTGATAATATAAGCCCAGTAAATGGTAAGGTATTTTGCCAAATACCTCGCTCCGACAAAGACGATATAAACCTAGCACTCGACAAAGCGCATGCAGTGCGAGAGCAGTGGGGCACAACCTCGGTGACCGAGCGCAGTAATATACTGCTAAAAATAGCCGACCGAATTGAGCAAAACCTAGAGCTACTAGCCGTTGCCGAAACATGGGATAACGGTAAAGCCATTCGCGAAACACTCGCGGCTGATATTCCGTTAGCGGCCGATCACTTTCGCTACTTTGCAGGGTGCCTGCGCTCGCAAGATGGCAGTATTGGCGAAATTGACGAAACCACGGTGGCGTATCATTTTCACGAACCGTTAGGTGTGGTTGGGCAAATTATTCCGTGGAACTTCCCTATTTTAATGGCCGCATGGAAACTTGCACCGGCACTTGCTGCAGGTAACTGTGTGGTACTAAAACCAGCCGAACAAACTCCAGCATCTATTTTAGTTTTAATGGACATTATTGGTGATTTACTGCCTGCAGGCGTGCTCAATATTGTAAATGGGTTTGGTAAAGAAGCAGGCGAAGCACTGGCCACAAGTAAACGCATTGCTAAAATTGCATTTACAGGCTCTACACCTGTTGGCTCACATATTTTAAAATGTGCTGCTGAAAATATTATTCCCTCAACGGTAGAGCTTGGCGGTAAATCGCCCAATATATTTTTTAATGATGTAATGGAAAAAGACGATGCGTTTTTATCAAAAGCCATAGAAGGCGCCGTACTTGCTTACTTTAACCAAGGTGAAGTATGTACCTGTCCATCAAGATTGTTTATTCAAGAAGATATATACGAGCAGTTTATTGAGCGCATACTCGAACGTACCCAACAAATTAAACGCGGTAACCCACTCGACAGCGAAACCATGGTGGGCGCTCAAGCTTCAAAAGCACAGTTTGATAAAATACTTAGTTACATAGACATAGGTAAAAAAGAAGGCGCTGAAGTACTCACCGGCGGAAACGTAGAGCAGCTAAATGACGATTTAAATGGTGGTTATTACATACAACCTACACTGCTTAAAGGTACAAACGACATGCGTGTGTTCCAAGAAGAAATTTTTGGCCCTGTTATTTCTATGTCGACCTTTAAAGATGAAGCTGAAGCACTCGAACTTGCCAACAGCTCAGAATTTGGCTTAGGCGCAGGGGTGTGGAGCCGAAACATGAACCGTGCTTATACCATGGGACGCAAAATTGAAGCTGGCCGAGTGTGGACTAACTGTTACCACATGTACCCAGCACATGCTGCATTTGGTGGTTATAAAAAATCAGGAATAGGGCGTGAAACACACAAACTAGCACTCGATCACTACCAACAAACTAAAAATTTATTAGTGAGCTATAGCGAAGACCCGCTCGGCTTTTTCTAATAAAGCAATTCAAACTTAAACACAACAACCATTAAGTAATGAGGGCGCTGCATATTTGCAGCGCTTTTATTCACATTGCTCACAACGCTACTTTAAGCGTGTTGTAATATATAAGTACAATACCAGCCGGGTTCAAAACGTTAAAACCTAAGCGTTTTAATAACTCATTACCTGCGTTAAAAACGATTTTACGATATTAACTTTTTATAAAAGTTGCTCTAAAAATGTACAGCGATTTATGCATTGTCGGATATAACTGATCTCCCCCATTTAGGTGTGTTACAGCATTAACGGAGATTTCTTTCTAGTTAACTAATTGTTTACAGGTGGTTATTTGCTGGCTAAGATAAATGCATTGTAATATAGGGACATTTGTCGGTTTATAAAACGACAAATGTCGTAGACAAAGTTGTTAGTTGCAAAAGGAGAGTCCGGTGAAAGTTGATGATATTAGAGTTTTTATTCCTAGTAAGGATTACGAAATATCCCAATCTTTTTACCAAGCATTGGGGTTTCAAATGGATTATGTCACCGATGATTTATCTTTATTTGAAAACGGTGAATGCACTTTTTTCCTACAAAGGTTTTATAACGAAGATCTAGCTAAAAATTTGATGTTCCAACTTTCAGTTTTAGATATAAACGAGGCTTTTGAAGTTATTTCTAGATTAGATGGTTTCGACATAAAGTACGAACCAATAAAAACAGAGCATTGGGGTAAAGTTGTTTATTTGTGGGGGCCATCAGGAGAGCTTTGGCACGTCACAGAGTTTAGCAACTAACAAGGCATTCAAACGGACTAATAACAGTTGGCTTTCCGTTCGTGCCTCACTTATTTTAGCCAACTATCATTTGCCGCTTAATGTGGCGTTATGTGACAGGTGGAAAATTAAACTTTTATGGCCTTAAGTGAATTCGAAATAAAGAAGATAGAAAAAGCTGCCAACGCTTTTTTAAATAAGCGTAGGCCACCAGTGCATATTAGAAATGAGCTAGACATTGGTTGGCGGCTGGAGAAGCAATCAGTTTATATATATGAAACGCGTCCTGTTTGGAACAGCCCAAATGAATATCATGACCTGGACATGGCTAAAGCAACTTTTATCCGCGCTCAAGGTAAATGGAAAATTTTCTGGATGCGACAAGATCTAAAATGGCATGGCTATGAGCCAAATATGTATGTAAAAACTATTGAGCAAGTCTTTGCCGTTATAGATCATGATGAATACGCTTGTTTTTTTGGGTAAGTCACATAACAAAAAAATCAAGTTCGCCCGCTGCGCGGGCTGGGACGCAAACACGCGGGGCGGCTTCGCCATTATGCCCCACGCGCCTGCGCCCCTTATTTAAAAGTTATATCGCTGTAAACATCGCCTGTCGCCCCACTGTCGTGTGAATTTCGTAACCGACAATCGATTAAAACATGGATAGTTTCCTCTCACATTGGTAAGGAGCCCAAATGATAGTCAAACGTCTTAGAGAAAAACGAAACTGGTCACAAGAACAACTTGCCACGTTAAGCGGCTTGAGTACTAGAACTATTCAACGAATAGAAAGTGGAAACAAGGCCAGCATAGAATCTCTTAAAGCCCTTGCCTCTGTGTTTGAAATTGACATTTCTAAACTTCAAGAGGAAATTATCGTGATAGACAAAACATCTAAAGAATGGAACAAAGAGCCAATATGGGTCAGGTTTTCGTTTTGGGGAGTAAAAGCAAGAAAGCAAATTATTATGTTAGAAATTATAACGATGCTCATGGGCCTATTAATTTGGTTCATAAAACCCGACGTAATTGCGACGCCGGCATTTTTTCTTCTAGCTTACATCTTTTCTAACATGAAGCACTATATTGATACGAAGAAATATTGGTGAGTAGCGATATAACAACTCAATAAACGCACTCACTTCGTTCGCCGGGACGCATACACGCAGGGCGGCTTCGCTATTATGCCCTACGTGTCTGCGCCCGTTATTGAAAAGTTAGGTGCTTCTGAGAAATCAATGGCCAAATCAGAGATAAGACAGTTCTTAAAAGAGATCCGCACTAAATTTCCTGACGTTGTGCCTCTCATGGAAAAACATGAAACATGGGCACCCACATTCCTAATGGAAGAGTTCGCAAATTTGACAACCATTTTGTTTAACCAAGGTAATTTAGAAGAAGCATTAGAACAGTTGCAGTACATGAGCGAAAAACTAGATACTGCAACCAAAGCAGAATTCGAATACATAGATGTATATTATACAGAGCACTTATTCTGGAAAGGTACAAAAGAAGGTATTGAGCGTGGCTGGCCTCTCGTGCCAGATAATCTCAAAAAACTACCCTAGGGGCTTTCATGGTAAAGCCCCTAGGGTAGTGGTTTAAATATGCACGCACCTAACAACCTAATCAACACACTCACTTCGTTCGCTGGGATGCATACACATGGGCAGCGTCGCTTCGATCCAAATTATAGCCCATGTGTTTGCGCCCCTAAGCAGGGTGTTATGAGGTGCTCTAGATAGTATGCAGAATATAAATCCATGGCTTTGGTCAGCTTTTGTTTTATCTCTCTCAGGAATCTTTTTTAGATGGGTGTTTGGTAATACGTTTGTGAGCTTTTTTCTTGCCGTATTGCTAGCTTTAGCGATAGTGCCTTTAGTTAAAAAAATTCAGAGAAAGAATTAACAAAACTCCCATCTTAAACTTTGCTCTTTAAAAAGCCTAGATTCTAATAGGCTAAATAAAGTGGGTCCCATCATAACTTGTTAGGTCCCATTATAATTTGATGCCCTGACATAAATTAAAAACCATCCGTAAAGAGACCCATTAATAGAAGATAAATCCTGAATCTGTATGGCAGATTTAGTTGCACAGTGTTGTTTGTTTTATTAAGGTGACTGCCTAGTTTGTGTGATTCAGGTGGCTGTTTAGTTTATATGATTATTAGTATATTCAGCACCTTAAGTAGAGGGAAATATGTTTTTTGAATCGTGGAGTGAAATAGCGCGCATTGTTACCACAACCTTGATTATTTATCCCTTTTTAATCCTAGCGACGCATTTATTGGGTAAACGCTCATTTGCTAAAATGAATAACTTTGACTGGATAATCACCGTAGCGGCAGGCTCCATCTTGGGTTCTGCTATCTTATTGAAAGACGTGGTTATAGTTGAGGTTTTAGTCGCGGTAAGCTTGCTCCTATTTTTACAATATTTACTCACTTGGATCAGCGCCCATTTTTCGACGTTCGACAAAGTAGTCAAAACCTCTCCACAATTAGTTTTTTTCGACGGTGAATATATAGAGGCTGCTATGAAAGACACTCGACTCACCAGCACCGAAGTGGAAGCGAGTGTTCGAAAAGCCGGTTTTGGTGATTTAAGCACAGTTATGGCGGTGGTTTTCGAGGCCGATGGTGAATTAAGTATTGTGCCGAAAAGTGAAAATTATGATCAACTGATTATGAAGTTAAGAAATCCCCGGTACTAATTGGACAATTTTTAGCGGCCGAAGATTACCTTCAAGCACCAAAATTAATTGGCATGGCTTTTTTACTGTATCAGACACATTGCTCACCTACTAAATAAGGTTGGACGATTCTTAAGTTTTTAACTTAGGTGCCAGGTATGTATTTACTTATGTACCTTAAATCGCTTTATTAGTATTGTTAATGAACAATAACGTACCAGTAATTTATTTTAGCTTAAATGGATTTTCATGACTATAAAAACAAAAATAACCAATTATGTATTGCTCCCAATTTTACTACTACCAGCAGTTGTAAATGCCGCACAAGAGCCGATTATACCTACTACACCTGAGCAGTGGCGCAGTATAACAGAGCGCGATATTGAGGCAGCATATAGCATTACCGCACAAAATCATCCCGGTATGTTTGATGTTAATAATCCAACGTTCCCTGACTTATTAAATAAAGCAAAAGCAGAAGCACTTACATTGTCGGCTCAAGCGAGTGGGCCGCAGGTTCATGCAGCGGCAATTGCGCGCTTTAGCACTATTTTACAAGATGGCCACGCCGGTGCGTTTTCAAGCGTAGATAGACCCGCGCGCCGCTGGCCGGGCTTTAGAGCTGTGTGGCGAGGTGATGCGCTAAAAGTGTATTACAGTGAAAACAAAAATGTTAGCAAAGGCGACGTTGTAAGCCAATGTGATGGACAAAGCACCGATACCTTAATACGTGAGAGAGTGTTTAAGTTTTATGGGCAAGTTGCACAACCTGGCCATTGGTGGCAGCAAGGTTGGCGGTTACTCATTGACGAGGGCAACCCATTTTTAACTCCTTTAAAAGAATGCGAATTTGTTAAAGCCAATGGCGATACCTATACACACGTATTAAATTGGTCTGTAAGGCCTAAGTCAGTCAGTAAGCATTTAGAAAATGCCTACAACGGTGATGAACTCCCCATTGATTTAACCTGGCCTGAAAAAAATATCGCGTGGATTGCTATGCCTAGCTTTTCATCAACCGAAAAGCAAACTGCTGCCTACAATAAAGTGTTTGAAAAAATACAACAGCAGCGTAGCAAGTTACTTACTGCAAAAGCCGTGGTGTTAGATTTGCGCCATAACCAAGGTGGCTCATCTTATTGGAGCTCACAAATAGCCAAAGAACTATGGGGCAAAAAATAGTAGAACAAAAAGTAAATAATACTTCTCAAAACACGCAAGTGTGGTGGAGAGCATCAAAGGATAATACCGACCATGTAGTGTCTTTATTAGAGGTTGTAAAAAATCAGCCTGAATTATTGAAAATATTTAAAATCACAGCTGCGGGTATGGCTTTATCACTTAAAAGTGGTGATCCATTTTATGTAGAGCAAGAAACCAATACGCTAAATAACATACCACAAAAGCCTTTAACTAGTGACTTTAAAACCAAGGTGTTTGTTATTGTTCCGCCGCAGTGCGCCAGTGCTTGTTTAGATGCGCTTGATAAGTTTAAGCTTTTTGAAAATACCACGTTATTCGGTGCGCCAAGTAGTGCTGATTCTATGTATATGGAAGTACGCTTAGCTGATTTACCTTCAGGGTTGGGGAAAGTGATTGTACCTAACAAAGTATACGTAAACAGAGCGCGAGGGGCAGGGGATTTTTATAAGCCCGATGTGGCATATAAAGGCATTGATTGGACAACTGATGTATTGCTTGAGCAAATAAAAGCGTTATAAAAAAGCCGCTTGTTAAACAAGCGGCTTAACTATTCTAACTAGGGAATAGTTTAAAACGTGTAACGGGCACCAATTGAGTAGCGTGGGCCGTACTGATTAGCAAATAAAAACTGCTCTTCGTAACGGCCGTAGCCTTCTTCGGTGGCATTATTTAAGTTTATGCCATCAAAAAATACCGTTACGTTTTCGTTTACATCGTAGTTTACGCTCATATCCCATTGGCCGTAGGCTTTAGCATATTGCGGTGGTGCATCGGCTGAGCCTTGTGCCTGGCCTACACCAATTAAGTACGAGTCGCGCCATGCGTAAGTAATTTTAACCGATAGGCCGTCTTTTTCGTAAAAGCCTTGAAAGTTAGCTGAGTCACTTAAACCTGTAAGCGGAGCTTGTTGGTCTAGGCTTTCGCTATCAAATTCTACATCGCCATCTACAAACGTGGCATTAACACCTACACCAAAACCAGTTTCGCCAATTAAATGCTGAACAGCCACTTCAAAACCATCTACCGATTTGCTGTCGGTGTTTTGTGGTTGGCTTATGTTCCATACCATAAGTGGGTCATCACTATTTGGCTCAATGACGCCATTCGCATTGCCATAACCATTGCTAATCATTTGCGCAAAAATAGCATCGGTGGTTGCTTGCTCGCCGCGCGATTCAATATCGCTAACTGCTTGTAAGTAACGCGGGCCGTTTAAAATGTCGTATAGACCTTCAATCGTGGTTTGCGTAATGGTGGTTTGAATAAAGTTATCTACGTCTTTTTTAAAGTAACCAACAGAGGCGTAGCTGCCTTCTGCGTAGTAATACTCTAATGATAAGTCGAGATTGGTTGATTCAAACGGCAATAAATTTGTATTACCTTGGCTACCCGTGCGCGAGCCAGGTTTTGGGCTGCCTGTTAAGCTACGGCCACCGGCTAAATCTCCCAGTGGTGCACGCGACATAGTTTTACCCCATGAAACACGGGCTACAACGTCTTCGGTTAAATCAACACTTACATCGATTGACGGTAATAATATGTCGTAATCGCCTTGCTGCTCTAAGAAGTTATCATCGCCGCCGGCTGCATATTGCATTATCCATTCTGAGGCGCTGATCCAGTTTACTTGTTCTTCAACACGTTGGCGTACTGTGCTGGTTACATCTGTTTGCTCGTAGCGCAGGCCTGCATTTACTTTTACGTAGTAATCGCTTACATCAAACTCCCAGCTTGATTGAATATAAAAGCTGTTTGTAATTTCTTCTACGTAGCTTTCGCTATCAATTCCATCCATGTAAGCATTGGCTGCGTATGCATCGCCACCGGTTACATCAGAAGTTAGGTAAGCCATTTGGCGAGCCACTGCTTCGTCAAAATCGTAGGTGTAGTAGTAACCTGGTTGTAAGTTGCTGCCGCCGCCATCAAATTGATCTAAAAGGCCCGACGTATCGTGGCGAGTAAACATGCTATCTGGGAATATTTCTGTGTACGATGGGTTAAAGCCTGGGCCACCCACTAAGCCACTCCATGCAGTGTAACCACCGGTGTTTTGCTCAGTGCGCGATGCACCAAATTTCACTTTAACTAGGCCAATATCAAAGTTTTCATTGTACCAAGTGGTATGTAATTGTAATTGCTCAATGTTTGATTCACCCGGCGAGTGCGTAAATTGGCTAAAGTTAGAGTCAATTTCGCCTGGCGTTAATTCACTTGTGCCGTTTAACCAGTTAACTTGAGCACTTGGAATTTCGCCTGCGCGGTAATCGTAAATTTTGTTTGCTAGCTGATCAGAGCCTAAAATCACTTGGCCAGTACTGCCTAGCCCGTCATCGGCGCCGTTATCGGTTTCATTTTTAGAGTCATGGTAATCAAGTTCAACGTGCCACGTGTCGTTAATTTCCCACTCTAGGTTTAAACCAATAGAGCGTGCTTTTACTTCTGTGGTGCCTTTGTTGGCTGTAAACGAGGCATCGTTACCGCTAATATCGGCATAAACAGCGGTGCCGTTTTCATCAAGCTCGTAGCCATTAATATTGCTACCAAAGTCGTTCCAAATACCCCAACCAATACTTTCAGAGCCCGTAACCGCTTTACTTGCTGTGTAATCTAAGGTGGCTACAAAGCCATCAACAGGTTCAAATTGAAAAGTAACTTGGCCGTTAGTACGTTCACGCTCTACATCTTCAATAGAGTAGTTCATGTCTTTAGGGAAGTAGTAGTTACCTGATGGGTCAGTACGGTTATCAACAACGTTACTGCTATCTAATTCAGGTAAATCAACATTGGCTTGCCAACCTTGGATATTGGCGCGTTGTTTTTGAAAGTCGCGTTCTTGGTGCGAAAACGAAAAACCAAAACCAAATCTGTCATCTGCAAATGTGTTGCTATAAACAGCAGAAAGCTCCGGGGTTACATCATCACCGGCTTCGTTTGATGAGTCGTGATTTGCTTTAACCGTGGCTGAAAAATTTTGACCTGGCTTTTGAAAAGGGCGCGCAGTAGAAATATTAACTGTAGCACCTAAACCACCGCTTGGTACATCGGCGCGCGCTGTTTTAAATACTTCTAGCGCACTTACGCCTTCAGAGGCAATGTTTTCAAGGTTGTACGAACGCGTATAACCTGTGCCTGGCATTTGGCGGCCGTTTAGCGTAATTAAGTTAAACTCTGGGCCAAAACCACGTACGGTAATTTGGCTACCTTCACCGTTTGCACGGCTCACCGATACACCGGTAATGCGCTGTAATGATTCTGCTAAATTGGTATCTGGAAATTTACCCATTTCTTCTGCTGAAATGGCATCTACCACGCCCGATGAATCACGTTTCATATCCATAGAACGAATAAGTGAACCACGAATACCTTTTACTTCAATAACTTCTACATCAGGAGATGCTGCAGTGTCTGCTTCGGCAGCAATGGCCGTATTTAACGTGCTTGCAGCAATGATAAGAGACACAGAAGCCGCGAGTTGGCTCTTTTTAAAATTGAATGTGTTCATAATAGCTCTGCTTTATAAAATGTTGTTGTGTAGCAATAGGCGCCATGCGCCTATTGTAGTGTGTTTTTATGGATTCGCGATAATCACGTTATCTATGCGGTATAGTGCGCCGTTGCCCATATCCCACGTAGGAAATACCATGAGCACGTTTATAGCGCTAATATCTAAGCCCGCATCAAATAGTTGCCCAATAGGGAAGGTGTATGTTTGCCATTCGCCTGTAACAGGTGTTTGCCCTTCATTGCTTTGCGTTAATGCCAGCTCTACTGCGCTTGAAGCGCCAATTGATTCAATTTTAAATAACCATTGTGCATCCACGTTTGAAGGTGCTGTTATTACTTTTAAATCAAACTGTACAACGCCATTTTCTATCAGGGCTGATGCATCAAACGATACGCCTTCATCGGCTAAAAAGCCCATTACAGTAGGTGTTGCACCAATGCTAAACTGAGCCACTGCGCCGTGCTGATCATCGTCGGTTTCTGTAGTAGGTGTTGAACCACCACAGCAATCCCATATGCTCCACTGATCGGCGACTGTATCTGTAAATACGTTTAGCTCACCAGAGGCAACGGGCGCTGCATTAGGGTTGTAAATTTTAACGTTATCTACACGGTAAACCGCGCCTTCACCTGCGCCCCATGCCGGAAAAATCATAAGTACATCAATTGCACTTACATCAAGGCCTGCACCTGCGAGATCTGATAACTTAAATGTATAAGTTTGCCACTCGCCAGTCACTGGCGCTACACCTTCAACACTTTGCGTTAGCTCAAGTTCTGCAAATGAAGTTGCACCATTTGCCTCTACTTTAAATAACCACGCAGTTGACGGGTCGCTAGGAGTAGACGTTACTTTTAAGTCAAACTGTATAACGCCTTCATCTAAAATGCTGCTTGCATCAAATGACTCACCTGCACCACCTACTTCAGTACGGCTGTTAAAGCCCATTACTGTAGGCTCTGCACCAATACTAAATTCAGCGGTTACACCGTGCGCTTCATCATCTACCACTTCGATAGGCGTTGAGCCACCACAACAATCCCACATTGGCCATGCTAGGTTTTGCTCATCTTCAAAAATAGTTAGCTCTGGTGATGCGCCTAGGTTGTCTTGTGTAATCTCAACGTCGTCAATTAAAAAGGTTGCGCCTTCGCCCGTGCCCCACTCAGGAAATACCATAAGTACGTCAATTGCGCTGATATCTAAATCTAAGTCAGCAAGGTCAGAAAGTAAAAATGTATAGGTTTGCCACTGACCTACTACAGGTGCTTGGCCTTCAACGCTACTTGTAAGCGGCATATCAGCATCGGTTGAGGCTTCTGTGCTTTCAAGTTTTACAAACCAAGGTGTGTCTGGCACGCTTGGTGCGCTGGTTACTTTCATTTTAAAGCGTACGTAGCCTTCTTCTAGCATAGGTGATGCATCAAAAGGTGTTGCAGCGCCGTTTTCGTCAGTAATAAACGCATCGCGGCTAATAAAACCAACCACTGTAGGCTCGCTGCCTATTGTAAATTCAACAACGTCGCCTTGCTCTTCATCACTTACAATTGCAGGTGTAGAGCCACCACAACAATCCCATGCTGGCCAGTTAGGGTTAAAGCTGTCGCCAAAAATAGTTAACGGTGTAGCAATACCTGTAGATGGCGGGCTAGGAATAGGCGCTTCGCCCTCTAGCAGGGCATCGTCTAGGCTATCGTAACCTGGGCGAATAGTTTCACACCCTTTGCCGGTATCTGGGTTTGATGCACATTGATAAACACGTACGTAGTCAATTGCAAACGTTTGGCCGTTTTCAAATGCGCTGGCATCTACGCCTAACTCATTTACGTTTTCAGGCCAGTCGCCGCCTACTGCTAAATTTAACAGTAAGTGAAAGTCCTTATCGTAAGGAGCGCTATCCCAATGAGTTTCTAGCTCGCCAGAACCTTGTTCAAAATACTCTGCAAACCAACCGCGATGTTTCAAACCTGCGGCTTCGCCTTTGGAATTATATAATACTTCTGATTGGCGCTGTGTGGCATATAGGTAGCCATCAACGTACCAGCGTATTTCACCTTCTTGCCACTCTACTGCGTAAGTATGAAAGTCATCTGCTGGGTTGCTATCTTCAGGAAATTTGTACTCTTGGCCTGTGTAGCTGTTATCTGGCCAAGCGCGGCCGTAATGCAATGTGCCATGAATGCTTGATTCAACACCGCCATCTTCGTCAGCGGTTTTTAGGTTTACTGATTCTAAAATATCAATTTCGCCTGAGCGTGGCCATGTACCGTATTCTTCATCGGTTGGTAGCATCCAAAACGCAGGCCAGCTGCCTTGCCCCGAAGGGAGCTTTGCGCGCACTTCAAAGCGGCCATAAGTAAAATCAGCATTGTAACGGGTATTTAAACGCGCAGAAGTGTAGGGCTTTTCAGCGCCTTCTGTCGCGGGTAGGGCAACAATGTTTAACACACCGTCTTGTATAAAGGCGTTTTCTTCGTTATCGGTGTAACATTGTTTTTCGTTGTTACCACCGCCATCGCAGTTTAATTCAAAGTTCCACTTATTAGTATCAATGGCTGAGTCTTCAAACTCGTCGCTCCATACTAGTTGCCAATCTGAAACTGGCTCAGAAGCGTCGATATTTTCAAAATTAGATGTTGTGGCTGAGTCGCCACCACAGCCAGCTAAAGACGCTAACGAAATAGCAGCCAGTAAGCGAGCAATGTGTGTTTTTTCAATGTTCATAGCTGAACCCCGGTTTCACAGATTGTTGTCAGAATGTGTGTTTAAACTTATTAAAAAGAACCATATTTATTTTTGTAAGCGCTTACATTTATCATGTGTTTTTGTAAGCGCTTACAAATAGTATTGCGCACTACGTAAATGGTCAACATATTTGTGTGTTTTATTTACATTTAGTTTACGGTAAGACCAGTTTACCAATTGGAGTTATTAACTAAATCGCTAATAAATTTAACAGCTTACATTATTTGAAATGTTGCATTTTTAATACATCTATTAATATTTTACTTAAGCGGTAAATATTAAAGTGACCTGCAGCAATTACATTTAGCGCTAATTGCGATGATTTACCCGTATTAGGCTAACTATATGGCGTGTAATTTTGCTTTTTTACAAAAAACGAAAGTTAAAAAAAGTGAAAGTGGTATAGCATTCAATAGGTTAGTAAACCCTTTAAAGCGATTAGCTTGTAAAGGTTAAATTAAAGGGAATAAGGCTTTGGCGGGGTTTAATAAGGTAAATGGGTAAATTTAAATACGCATTTACCCCATAATTTATTGTTTATTTTTATAGTATTGTAGCCACTTGAAATGGCAGCTTATTTACGTTTAAACGGCATAATTAGTAAGCCCCACAGCGAGGCGTTTTGCTGCGGGTTAGGGTATTCTTTTAAGCCTATATCTATGTCGTTATCGGCTTTTTGCGCTTCATTTTTGTAACTACCAAACAGTTTATCCCACCAAATAACGCTAAATCCATAGTTTGAATTGGTTTCGCTCACGCGTTGACTATGGTGAATACGATGCAGTATTTGGGTCATTAATATGAGCCGAAGTGGTTTTTCTATGGCATTGGGTAAACGTATATTGGCGTGGTTAAACAGCGCTAATCCATTAAGTGCTATTTCAAATATTAATACTGCAATAGCAGGTACTCCTAAAGCGGTAACGGCAATCAATTTTATAAGTATGCTGAGCACAATTTCGATAGGGTGAAAGCGCAAACCTGTGCTGGTATCTACATGGGCATCGGCGTGGTGCACACGGTGCAAACGCCACAAAATAGGCACTTGATGAAAAAGCCGGTGCTGCCAATAAATAACTATATCAAGCAGTAATATACTTATAATAATAGCAACACTACTTGGTGTGGCTATTTGATTAAATAAACCAATGCCGTGCTCTTGGTTATAAAGCGCTACGGCAGTTAAGCCTATTGGTACACTTAAGCGAGCAATTACAGAGGCTGCAAACACCAGTCCAAAATTGGCCAACCATCGGGTGGTACTTTTTATCGGCGATTTACGGGCAGGCATACGCGATTCTAGCAGCATCATAATAACCAAAATGCTAAAAAAGAACCCTAATCGCCACCAAATTTCATTACTCATTGGTTTGTTTAACCTCATCAGCTTCTTGGCGTTTAAGCGTGTTATAACCACCATGTATACGTGTAAAAATAGTAATAGCGCACGCAGTGGCAAAAATACTCGCCATTAGGGCAAAGTGCTGCGGCCAAATACAAAAAGCAATAAACAGCGCGATGGTTTCTGTGCCTTCGGTTAAACCATTTAAATAGTAAAAGCTTTTGTATTTAAACTGGGGTTTTTCGAGCTTAAATTTTTCGGCGGCTATGGCAAAGGCTAAAAAGCTTGAGCCAGTGCCTATAAAAGTGGCCAGTAATATGCTACCTGCAATCGCGTTTTGCTCAGGGTTTGCCAAAATAAAGCCAAGCGGAATTGCCGCATAAAATAAAAAGTCGAGGGTAATATCTAAAAAGCCGCCAGCGCTTGAACTTAAATTTGCATGGCGTGCTAATGCACCATCTAGCCCATCTAAAATACGATTTAAAGCAATAGCCGTTAACGCTGCATACCACATTTCATACGCAATTAATGGCACAGCTAATAGGCCTATTAAAAAGCCTGCCACAGTAAGTTGGTCGGGCGTTATACCGCGTTTGTGCATTAACGCCACAACAGGGGTTAACAGTGGCTTTATTACTGGGGTGATGTATTTGTCTAACATGCTTGGTGCCTTGTGCTTTTTGTGCGTTTACTTGACTAAATTTAAGGTGATCAGTTTGCCGTTTGCGGCCTCTGCATCGCTATGATCGTGAGTTACCATAATAGCGGGCAATTTATGCTCGCGTATTTGGCTAAATACTAGCTCGCGCGTATCTACTCTTAATTGGGTATCGAGCTTGCTAAAGGGCTCATCAAGTAAAATAGCTTTTGGCTCGCTCAATAGCATACGCAATAAAGCAACGCGGGCTTGTTGCCCACCTGAGAGGTTGTCGGGGTGGCGATTAGCCATGCCTTTTAATCCAACTTGTTCAAGGGCGTGCTCTATTTTTTCAAGGCGCTGTTTTTTATTGCCTTTAGGCATAGCAAAGGCAATGTTACCGCTTACCGATAAATGCGAAAATAATAACGCATCTTGATAAAGCACGCCTATGTGGCGTAAATGTGCGGGTAAGTTATTAATATTTTCGCCGTTAAGCCACACTTCGCCATTTGCGCTAAAACCACTGGGTAATGTGCCGGTAAGCCAATTTAATAAACTTGATTTACCACTGCCTGATGGCCCCATAACAGTGAGTATTTCGCCGCCTTTTACCTGCTCGTTTAAGCTAAGTAATTGCTGGTTTTGACGATAAAGCTCACAATTTTTAATCTCTAAAGATGACTGCATTAAAAAGCCTTTTAATTTATGGGTTAGCGATGGGCGCTTTTAAAAAAGTACTTAGGTAACACCCACGCCAGTATAAAGCCAATGAGTGGCAATGCCATTTGCATAATGGCATACACTGCACTGGTACGCCTACTTGCGCCATTAGCAAGGGTAACCGCTTCGGTTGTGATGGTTGCTATGCGCCCGCCACCGGCTAAAAGCGTAGGGAGATATTGGCCAAAGCTAATGGCTAAACCAAGTGCCGCCGCAATTAAAATAGGAGCAAATAACTGGGGCAATTTTACTTGTAAAAACACTTTGCAGGGCGTTGCGCCAAGGCTTGCTGCTACATGAGCAAAGCGAGGGTCTAAGCGCCTATAACTGCTCGCAAGCGATAAAAACACATACGGTAGTACAAACAATAAATGGGTAAATACCACATTAAAAAACGCGGCCTGGTTATTTACTAGTTGTTGCAGCCACACTAGGCCAAATAAAAACGCAATACTTGGTACAAGCAGCGGTAAATAAATAATTAAGCTGGTAAAGCGCGACATGGGTTTGGCACTTAACTGCTCTGACTCTAAGCACAAAAGGGTAATAATAATGGCAAATAACGTAGTTACTAACCCTATCGCAAGGGTATTAAAAAGCGGGTGTTGCATTTGCATTAGCGCACTTTTAAAGTGAAGTAGCGTGAGCTGCTCGGGCAGTGCCGCCGGAAAACGCCAAAATCCGGCAACCGACCACATAATTAAGCCAATTAATGAAAGCAAAATAAAGCCAATTACAAATACTGTTAATACGGTCGTTATTTTTTGCCAATACACACCGCCATATTCTCGCTCGCCATTGGTGAGTAAATCACTAAATAATGCTTTTATGGCTTTTTCGCCGCCAAGCCAAAGTGCTAGCAAACCACCAGTAAGTACAAGCTGCAATAATGCCCCTGCAGAGGCTTTAATACGCAGGTTTAAATCTACATCGTTAAACCAGTGCATTATAGCTACAGCTAATGTGGGTGGTGTATTTGGCCCCAAAATAAGTGGCATTTCTACACTTGCACTGGCATAAGCTAATACGGCTAAAATGGGTAGGCGCAGCAATGGGTAAAGGCTTGGTAATACTACTTTAAAAAAAGCCGTCATAGGGCAGTAGCCTAAATTAAGCGCTACTTTATGTTGTTGGCGCAGTTTTTTGCCAAGCTCAGGTTGGGCAAGCACACCTAGCGCCATTAACAGTAAAAAAGGCAGCTCTTTAAGCGTTAAGCCTAAAATTATACTAATTCCAAACGCGTCGTGCGGAAACATGCCGTTAGGCGCAAGTTCCCACCCACTAAACCAAGGCGATACTAAGCGCGAGATCATTCCCGAAGGAGCAATTAAAAAACCAACCGCAATAGCCGCTGCCGCGTGGGGAATTACCAGTATCGGGCTCAATAAACGCTGAATACGGTTAAGCCACGGGCTATTAAAAAATGCCGCTAAAATCATTAATGTAATGGTAAAGGCTAGTAAGGTACTTATTAATCCGCTGCCAACACTTAGCATAACCATGTGTGTTAGGCCGGGTGTTTGCATGAGCATAGTAAAGCCATGTAGGCCAAGTGTTGTGTGCTCAAGTACCGGCGCATAACCAAAAGCGGGCAATAGCACGCTAATTAAGCCGCCTATTACAGGTAAAATAAGCAATGCCAGTAAAAAGCGTGGGCTTAATGTCACTAATTTGCTAAACATATCGGCGCTTTTATGTGGTTTAAGCGTTGAGCTCGCTGCTAACTTATTTGAAACAACACTCATTGGTTTACTCCAAAACGCGCTTGCCAACCTTGCAAAATAGCATTTACCCAGCTTGGGTGTGGCTCACTTAGCGTGCGTTTAATACTATTTAAAGGCAGCGCGCTTGGATGCGGTTGCGTTGTTTTAAATAAGGCTTGTTGCTGTGGTGTTAGCGTTGATTGAATAAGTACACTTTTATCGCCCCATATAGGCGCTTTTTGTTTTTGAGCTTGCGCCTCTGGGCTTAATAAAAAATTAGCCACTAACTGCGCACCTTGCTGGTGGCTTGCATTATAAGGAATAGCCACAAAGTGGGTGTTACTTAAACTGCCATCTTGCATTGCATAACTGCGAATACTTTTTGGTAAATCATAGCGTTTAACGGCTGCGGGCACTTCGGGTGCTGAAAACGTAAATGCTATGCTTAGCTCTGTGTCGCCTACTAAGCGGCGCATTTGTGCACCACTTTGCATAAAGTGTTTACCGCCGCGCCAAAGTGTTGGGTGCAGCTTATTTAAAAAGTCCCATAATGGGTTTAATACTTGGGCTGTGTTTTGTGCAGTAGCTGGCTGATTTAACAGTGCTTTAAGTGTTTCATCACTTTGTTGATGTAGCATAACAAGCGCGTATTTTAAAAAGCTCATGCCTAAAAAGTCAGGCGGCTTTGGGTAGCTAAAGCGCCCTGGATTTTGTGCGCTCCAGCTAAGTAATTGGTTTAGGGTTGTTGGTAGTGTGTTATTTGCAGTGCCGTCGATTGCTAAACTGTCGTAGTAAAAGGTGAGCGATGCTTGGCCCCAAGGTGCTTCCATCCCGTTGGTGGGTATTCCAAAATCAAAATTAACAGCGGGGTTATTGCTAGGGTCGGTGTAGCTAAAATTAGGCAGCTTATTAGCCCATTGTTTAAGTAATAATGAGTGCTCGCTCATGGTGGCAAAGTTAGCACCGTTTATCCAAATTAAATCTACGCTGCCTTTATCGTTATTGTTTGCTGATTTTTCGGCAAGTACCCGGCTTACGGCTTCGCTGGTATCACTGAGTTTTACATGTACTAAGTTAATGTTGTATTTGGCTTTTACTTGCTGCGCAGCCCATTTAATATATGCATTTATTTGCGCATCGCCGCCCCACGCATAAAAATATACGCTTTGGTTTTTACCTAAGCTTTCTATTTGTTGCCAACGGCTTTGTAGTTGTGTACTTGCTAGGCTTTTAAAGCTAATAACAAGGCAAATGCAAAAAGCGACACAGCAAAAGCTGTATCGCGATAATGTTTGCCAACATTTATTCGCGAGCATTTAAATCCCAGTTGTAGTCTAAAAACTTAACTTTCATGTCGTTATTTTTAAGCGCTTTTTGCTGAGCGGGTACCAGTTTTAGTGCTTTAGGGTATTGCAAAAAAAACTGCTGCAGCGTATTTGCACCTTTAAAGCCTTGTTCAAAATCCTCGCCGTACCACTTAAATATTGAAGATACACTTAGCGTATTACCTTGCGCTATATTGCGGGTTGTATCTGATAAAAAACGCACCGTTTGCGCTTGCAATTGGCTTTCTAAATCAGTGGCTGTGTAGGCTTCTTCACGAAGTGCTGGGCAGCCAATGCTTGCGCAATTTACAGCAAAGTGAATACGTGGGTCGTTGTATTTACCACTGCCACGTATTAAACCATGCTCTATATCATCAAGGCTGCGCGTTTTACCAAGTAATGGCACAAACTCTTTGCTCCATGGTGAGCTAAAAAAGCTGCCTAAATCTTTAATTGATTTAAGGTTTGGGTATTTTGTTAATATTAGCTCAACAGTAAAGGCGTTATATGCGTTGATTAAAAACGCCAGCTGCTTTGGTTTTTCCCATGTATCAAACTCATTTTGCGTAACAGCCGATAACAAATCTAAATAGCTTTTAAGCTCGCTGTGCTTAGCTTTTATTGCTGCGTAATCAACCTCTGTGCTGTGGCCATGATTAATAGCTACAACATGGTTGTTTAATAATGCGTTCCAGCCCTCGTGCATATTTTGAGCTTGGGCCGAAAATGACGTTGCAAACGATGTTGCAAGTAAAGCAGACCCTAACAGTAGCGCTTTTAAAGGTGTTTTAAACATATTAGCCTCTGCGCCATGCGTGGTATTTTTCAAGCATGTTAAGTACTTTTTCAGGTGCGTGAGCGCGTTTCCACTCGCCTGCAGCGTACTTGTTACCTTCAGCCCAAGTAGGGTAGCTGTGAATTGTGCCTAGTATTTTGTTAAGGCCTAAACCGTGTTTCATTGCCAGTACAAATTCAGCTATTAAATCGCCAGCGTGCTCAGATACCACAGTAACACCGAGTATTTTGTCTTTGCCTTTTGGTGTAATTACTTTAATAAAGCCTTTGGTGGCGCTGTCGGTAATGGCGCGGTCTAGCTCTTCAAATTCAAAGCGAGTGATTTCATAGTCAATGCCTTTATCAATAGCGTCTTGCTCGTTTAAGCCAACACGTGCTACTTCTGGGTCAATAAATGTAGTCCACGGGATTACACGGTAATCTACTTTAAACTTTTTAAGATTACCAAATAAGCCATTTACTGCTGCGTACCAACCCTGATGAGCGGCTACGTGCGTAAACTGATACGGGCCAACAATATCGCCAGCGGCAAAAATGTTAGGGTAAAGCGTTTCAAGGTATTCGTTAGTGACTACAGTACGGTTAGTTTCTATACCAAGTCCTTCAAGGCCGTAACCTTTAAGGCGAGCGCTTCGGCCCACAGCACATAGTAGCTCATCGTATTCAATATCGATTTCGGTATCGTTATGTTTTACCACAATGAATTTTTTACCGTCGCGCGCTTCACAGCGTAGTGCCTGATGCGATGTTAAAATGTTTACGCCGCTCTCAATAAGCGCTTCGTGAGCAAAGGTAGACACTTCTAGGTCTTCTTTGATCATAATACGCTCTGCCATTTCAATTTGCGTAACATTTGAGCCTAAGCGTGCAAAACTTTGTGCAAGTTCACACCCAATTGGGCCGCCGCCAAGTACAACAAGCTTTTTAGGGGCTTCTTCAAGTTCAGCAAATTTAGTCCATAAAGTATCGCTTGTTACATAGCCTGTTTCTTCAATACCAGGAAGTGGCGGTACAAATGGGCGTGCGCCTGTGGCAATAACAATAGTACGGGCGGTTAATGTTTGCGTGCCACCGTCGTTAAGCTTAATTTCTACAGTCCACGGGTCTAATAATTTACCGTAGCCTTTAACTACATCTACGCCTAGGTTAGTGTAACGCTCAACGCTGTCGTGCGGGGCGATGTCGGCAATTACTTGGTGTACACGTGCCATTACTTTTTTAAACGAAAACTGTGGTGCCATGTTTTCTAGGCCGTAGTGTTCACCGTGGCGAATTTGCTCGGCAATTTTAGCGCTTTTAATAACAGCTTTACTTGGCACACACCCGTAGTTTAAACAGTCGCCACCCATTTCGCCGGCTTCAATTAGGGTTACTTTGGCTTTAACTGCTGCTGCAATGTAGCTTGTTACTAAGCCTCCAGCACCTGCGCCAATAACAATTATGTTACGGTCAAACTTTTTAGGTTTAGTGTAATTTTTGTATACGCGACGTTTTTTAAACACGTTTAAGATTCCTTTAGCAATAAAAGGGAACACACCCAATAAAGCGAACGATAAAATAAGATCGAGCGATAAAATGCCTGATAAGCTCTCAATTTGCGCAAGTTGCGTACCTGCGTTTACAAATACAAATGTACCCGCCAGCATGCCTACTTGGCTTACCCAGTAAAAGGTCCATGCTTTAATGGCGGTAACACCCATCAATAAGTTAATTAAAAAGAACGGAAATACTGGCACTAGCCTAAGCGTAAATAAGTAAAAGCCACCTTCTTTTTCAACGCCTGCGTCAATAGCGTCTAAGCGCTCAGGAAAACGTTGTTTAATTGTATCGCGCAATAAGTAACGCGATACTAAAAAGGCAAGCGTAGCACCTACCGTAGAGGCAAAAGAGGCAACCAATAAGCCTTCAACTAAGCCAAATAACGCACCTGCGGCTAGTGTTAATATAGCCGCCCCCGGTAATGAGAGAGCCGTTACCACTACGTATAATAAAAAGAAGCCACCAAAAACCAATAATGGCGATTGCTCTTTATATTGGCTAAATTGATCCATCGAGCCTTTTAAGCCTTCAAGCGTAAGTAACTGGTGTAAATTAAAGTGAAAGAACAAGCCTATAGCCGCTGCTGCAATCAATACCAAAAATAGTTTTTTAATCATGTTCTCTCAACCGCTCTTAAAAATTATGGGTTAGTGTTAATTTTGCGTTTATTGGCAGTTCTGGAAATGCCAATGTTGCACCAAAGTAACCACCTTCAAATACAGGGCGCCAGTTTTTTTGATTAGTGACATTGTTTACATCTAATCGCAACTTAGTCCTAGGCGTAAAAGCATAGCTAGTATTAACGTTTAGCGTGTATTGATCACGAATTTTAACTGTTGCTAAAAAGTCTAATGGGTAACTCTTTGTATATAGACCTGAAAAACCCATTTGCCATTTCGAATTAATTGAATAATTTCCGTTAAAACTGAACGATTGCTCAGGAATGCCCTGAACTTGGCGGTTTGAAGGTGCAAACGCGGTAAAACTTGGTGCGCCAACGCCGGTACCTGCAATAATATCTGGGCGTGAATTGTCAAATGCATCGATTACTTGAGCAGAATCTTGACTGCTTGCAGAATTGTCGTAACGAGCGTCTATGTAGCTGTAACCCGCACTTAGCCAATAAGGGTAGGCATCGTAAAATACTTGGCTTTCAAAACCTGTAGTACGAATACCTGTATTGCTGCCGTCGCGATTACGTAAACTACGGCGCTGGCTAAATACCGCGCCATCAGCGTACCAGTCGCTATTGGTAGGGGCGTACTTTAAGCCAAACTCGACTAAGGTGTTTTCGGTTGCAAAATTTTGTGCGCTAATTGTATTATCGCTGCCAAGCGATGTACCGCCCGCCATACTGTTTGATGTGGCTTCGTTATAACTTGCTGCACCATAAGTGGTGTAATCACTATTTAATTTGTAATTAAAGCTAACTTGGCCAGAATGCAGGGTTTCGTTAATGCTGTCGCTTGCGGCAACTTGCCCTTGTGGTGCAATAGGGTCGTTTGCTTCTACATCGTAAAAGTCAATGCGGTAACCCACACTGGTATGAAGTTTATCGCCCCAATCAGAGTCTTGCTGAATAGCAAGCCCAGTTTGCCATGAGCGTGAATCGGTGGTGTCTGATAGGTTAAAGTCGCCGCTGCCATCGTTATCTAAATCGTATTGACCACCAGGCGATACAAATACACCTGGGCTTAGCTCTACTAAACGTGCTTTTTGTGCATCGGTTAAGGGAATGCGACGGTTTGAAAGTGGGCCAGTTAAATCAATTGGTAAATCGGCTTCGGTAGTAAATTGGCTGTAGCCAAGTACTTTGTTGTAGCGTACGTCAAAAGCAAAAATTGTTTGTTGGTCACTATTCCAACGGTAGGTAAGCTCAGTGCGGTTTTGCGCTGTATCGGCGCCGTCTATAATTTCTACGAAGCTGTTTTGGGCTATTTCTTCACGCTGTAAATGCTGAAAATACGTAATGTTTTTAAGTGAGGCATTAGCACTTAGCTCGCGCTTATAAATACTGTGAATTAAATAAGTTGTAGCTTCGTTTTGGTTATCAGGGTCGGTAAGTACGGTGCTACGATCTATTTTTACTTGCCCAGTAGGCGAAACAATTGAACCCGCTGCAGGTACGGTACTGCCATTGGCTTGCACGCCTTGGCCGGTAATATAAAGGCCATCATCAATTAAGGCTTGAGTAGGGCGGTTAATACCGGCGTTGTCGGTAAATTCAACTTGGTATAACTCAAAGTTAATATCCCAACTGCTTTTATCATCTGGCAAAATTCTAACTGCTGCAAATAAGCTGTCGCTTTTAGTGCCTGAGTAATCGTAGTAGCTGCCTTCATCGAGGTGCTCGTAACTTACTCTTAGGCCCACTTTATCTTTTATAATGGGGGCAGTGTAATCTACCTGGGCACTGTATTGATCCCATCGCCCCGCTGAGAGCTTAATTTTACCTTTACTTTCATCTGTAGAGGCAGTCTTTGAGTGTAAATTTACAAAACCACCGTTACGTTGGCTTGAGCCAAATAAAACCGGCGGTGCGCCTTTTACTACATCTATTTGTTCTATAGAGTTGAACGATAACGGCACGCCAAAGCCATTATTACCCGCTTGACGACGTGTACCATCTTGAAAAAGCTCACCTAGCTGGCCACGAATAGTAGGTAAGCTGGGTGCACCAAAGCCACTTGCAGAGTATGTGTTTGGGCTTACTGCTAGTACGTCTTGTAGGGTAGTAATATTTAGTTGCTCTATTAACTCGCTTGAAATAGGCGTGACTGAGCGTGCTATGTCTTGCAGTGCAAGGTTGTCGCCGAAGGGGCCGTTAATAGTGGCATGTTTTACAGAAAGCCCTTGAGATTTAATCGTTTGGCCTGCTACTTCAATACGTTCAATTGAGTCGGTATTAGCTGCAGATTGTGCCGCATGAGCATAAAAATTAGGTGTGAGTGAAGCGGCTATAAAAAGTGCCAAATATGAATGTTTCAAAAGGGTTCTCATTTTGGTTAGTGTGAATGTGGCAATAAAGACCTGCAGCTTTGTGAATAACTTTCAGTAAATATTAATTCTTTTTGTTTTTTAGAATGAAACGTTAAAAGTTTAGCACATTGCTCAAAAGCGTTATTCAGTTTTAGGCACTATGTTTTTGTTTTACAAATACTGTAGTTAGTTATTGCCATGATAAGGTCGTAATTTATAAATAGCGGTTTTATACGCAAACAAACGCAAAGCAGGGCACAGAATTTATTAAAAAATTATACATTAAGATGAAATAAAATATGTGTTGAGCGGTCTTGCTAGTTTCAACATTAAATTATTTAGTTTTAAGGAAATTTTATGACTGGTACAACAGGTACTGACTTTCAAAATCGTTTGCAGTGGTCGCTTTTTTCGCTACGCCTAGGCGTATTTATTGTAATGATTATGTGGACGTTTGATAAGTTTGTTAACCCTGGGCATAGCGCACGAATTTTTGAGCATTTTTATGGTATTAGCGGCTCTACAGATGTGGTTGCTTATGTACTGGGGGCGTTACAGCTTATTTTAGTGTTGGCTTTTTTAGTGGGTATTAAAAAGCGCCTTACTTATGGCGTTATATTTGTAATGCACGGCCTTTCTACGCTTTCATCTTATAATCAGTATATTGATGGCTTTAATAACTTATTGTTTTTTACAGCGTGGCCAATGTGGGCAGCGTGTGTTGCACTGTATGTGTTACGCGAGCAAGACGTTAAATTTACCATTAAGTAGCGCTGCAAAAAAATGGTTATAAGCCATACGGCTTATAACCAATAAGTACACAAGGGAGTGTATGGAAGTCGGTTTAATTAATAACTAATGCATGGCATCGTTATACTGTTTAGCTAGGCTTTCTTTTTGTCCTTCGGTTAGGGCTTTACCCGCTAATTGAAATACTTCATGTTCTTCTTCACTTAAATGATGATGCACTAAATGGTGCAATTTTTTAGCTGCAACTAACCAAGCAGATGAGCTCATTTCGGTGTCTTCAAGTTGTTCTATTAATTCGTCAATTTCATGGTGTTCAGCAACACTGTGGCGTGCTTTTTCGTGCGTTAAATCGTCAAACATGAGTGGGTTATAAAAATAACGCTCTTCAAATTTTGCGTGATCTTCTAATTCGGTTTTTAGTTCGTCCATTAGCTTGTGGCGCTGCTGCGTATCGCCGTGCGTTTGAATAAGGGCATCTACTAACTCGCGTTGTTTATCGTGGTCGTGACGTAGCGCTTCAAAAATATTCATAACTCTTTCCTTGCTGTAATTGCTTTATAAACTTTTAAAAGCAAGCGCAGTGCCAAATTTTAATGTGTTGATATAATTGACTTTAATGTACTTTTGGCTGGTTTGGATGGAGTTGCTCTGTAACTTTTACACATAAACAGCTGCAATTTTTTCAGATTAAAAGAGGTGATTGCTTTTGACGCTACATAAGCTTACATATTTTTACTGGTTGGGTATTTTATTGAGATGGTAAAGTAGCGCATTATTTGGGTACAAGCTGTACATACTTGCCTTACCTATATTTTTATAAAACTTTAGATATTAGGATAGTTTAAGGATGAACTTAAAAAGCCCCACTACAGCATTATTACTGTGCGCGTTATTAAGTGCATGTAGTACAGCCGAGCATTCTGAACGACGTGTATGCATACAAGAGGCAGAAATGACTGAGCTAAATGGCGCTAAAACAAGCTCAGAGGTTTACAATGAATGTGTAAGCGCTCAAATAAAAAAGGATGCTAAAGGCGACACTTTTTTTGATGAAGTTGGTGTGTTTTTTATTGATCTACTTGTTTTAATAGCCGACTAAGTAAGCAAACTTACAGCTATAATTTAAAGCACAAGGGTGCGTAAAATAGGATTGAATATGAAAGCGTTTTTAATTGTATTTTCATTGTGTATATTTTTAACTGGCTGTGCGGCAAAGCCTTATGCGGGCTCTGCACAATGTATGGAGCAAGCTGATATAGCTTATGAAACCAATATACATAAAATGAGCCGCTAAATAATGAATGCAAAGCTACAAAAGTAAATACGCCTAATAAAGAGTTTGAGAATCATAGTATTGTTGATAGAAGTCTTTTACAGCTAATTGTTAGTTTTTTAAACGGTATATTTAGATAATTAAAATACAATTAAACAAGGTATGTATGCATGAAGAACTAAAAGCAAAAATTATAGCTGTGTGCGATAAAAAAATAGCAGCCAAAGGCGAAAACGTAGGCCTTTCTTTTTACGCTTTTTTTGCAAATAAAAATACGGATCCTGAGCTGTTGATGCAAGCCGCTACGTGGTGGATACACACCCATAAGTTAGATCACTTTGAAAAAGCGATAAAAATAAAACAAATGATTATTGAAGGCGACTAATAACGTATATTTACGCGATTGCTATTTGGTTTCTACCATTTTCTTTTGCTTTATAGAGTTGTTGGTCTGCACGTTTAATTAGCTCGCTAAGTGAGTCGCTTTTAGCATGACTTATTGCCACACCAGCACTAAAGGTGACGTGTGTTTTACTTGGCAATGCCTCAATATGACTGCAGTACTGCGCTAACTTATTTTCAAGATTTTCAAAAAAGTTGTTTATTTTATCGCGACTTTGCGTTTTTAAAACGAATAGCCACTCTTCGCCGCCATAGCGGCCAAACTTATCGTTAGTACTTAGTGTGTCTTTTGCTGCTTGAGCAAATTTTATAAGTACTAAATCTCCTATATCGTGGCCAAATTTGTCGTTAATAGCTTTAAAGTAATCTAAATCGACAATGGCTATTGCTAGGCTCTGCTGGGATAAACACTCATTTGCTTTTTGCAAAATGCCACGCCGATTTAAGCTGTTAGTTAGGTAGTCGGTTAATGCTATAGCATGGTATTTTTTACGTTGGCGCATTTGGCGGTAAAATAAAAATAACGACACGATGACCAAAATAAAGGCAATTGAGGCACTTAAGCGGTAGTGTTTAGAAATCTGTGTCATTTCAGTATTATTAAGAAAACAGGAGTGACACATGACTCAATCTTTCGACTTCAACAAAGCATTAGCTGAACTGCAAGCTGGTAAAGGTCTTACTGGCGCAGA
>NZ_JAQREK010000041.1:0-1293 GCF_028599265.1 Pseudoalteromonas sp. Angola-4
GAGAGCGTTCAGAATTCTGTGTCAGCCTAAGTTGCTAAATATCTAGCACACCATCTAACCTACCTTCGAAGTGGATGGCCAATTGCGACAATGTCAGATTCCAATTATGGATTGGCATTGTCCATTTCTTCGAGGCATTCAATATGCCTGCATACAATAATTTCATCAAGCTGTTTTCATTAGGGAATGCTCCCTTAGTCTTGGTGAGCCGCCTAAACTGACGATGTACAGCTTCAATTGCATTTGTGGTATAAATAGCTTTACGTACGTAATCTGGATACTTGAAGTAAACCGACAGATTGCCCCACTTACGACGCCAAGACTCGATAACGATAGGATATAACTTGCCCCATTTGGCATCTAATTCGGCAAGAGCAACTTCTGCTGCATCTTTAGTGGCAGCCTTATAAACAGGTTTCAAGTCAGCCATAAACTCTTTTTGGTGCTTTGAAGCAACATACTTCATCGAATTACGAATTTGATGAATAACGCACTCCTGCACTTCGGCGTCTGGATAGATTGTTGCTATTGCTTCAGGGAAACCTTTTAGTCCATCAACACAGGCAATTAAAATATCAGATACACCACGATTATGTAAATCTGTTAATACTGATAACCAATAGTTGGCCCCTTCACTTTCAGAGACATATAAACCAAGTAACTCTTTGCGGCCCTCGATATTGACGCCTAGTACAGTATAAATAGCCTTGCTCACGTAGCGCCCATTTTCTTTGATTTTATAATGAATGGCATCAAGCCAGATAAACGGGTAAAGCGTGTCTAAGCTGCGCGCTTGCCATGCTTTAAGTTCTGGTATCAGTTGGTCTGTTACGGCAGTGATGGTGGCCTCTGATACTTCAACGCCATACATATCCTGTATGTGGCCTCGAATATCTCGATAGCTCATACCTAAAGCAAACATAGATAGGACTTTTTCGTCAATTTCAGGCGTTAACTTGGTTTGGTTCTTTTTAACAAGCTGAGGCTCAAACGAACCTGAACGGTCTCTGGGCGTTTCAAGTTCGAATTGGCCTATGGATGACTTAACTGTTTTTTTGGTTGAACCATTTTTACGGTTAACTTGGGTCTCAGAGTCTAAATGCTGCTCTAATTCAGCTTTAAGAGCCGCTTCAGTGAGTTGTTTGATTAAGGGTGTTAGAACACCGTCTGCGCCAGTAAGACCTTTACCAGCTTGCAGTTCAGCTAATGCTTTGTTGAAGTCGAAAGATTGAGTCATGTGTCACTCCTGTTTTCTTAATAATACTGAAATGACACAGATTTCTAAACACTACC
>NZ_JAQREK010000042.1:0-1083 GCF_028599265.1 Pseudoalteromonas sp. Angola-4
GAAGCTCTTGATCGAAGCCCCGGTAAACGGCGGCCGTAACTATAACGGTCCTAAGGTAGCGAAATTCCTTGTCGGGTAAGTTCCGACCTGCACGAATGGTGTAACCATGGCCACGCTGTCTCCACCCGAGACTCAGTGAAATTGAAATCGCAGTGAAGATGCTGTGTACCCGCGGCTAGACGGAAAGACCCCGTGAACCTTTACTACAGCTTGGCACTGAACATTGAACCTACATGTGTAGGATAGGTGGGAGACTTTGAAGCAGCGACGCTAGTTGTTGTGGAGTCGTCCTTGAAATACCACCCTTGTAGTTTTGATGTTCTAACGTTGGCCCCTGAATCGGGGTTACGGACAGTGCCTGGTGGGTAGTTTGACTGGGGCGGTCTCCTCCCAAAGAGTAACGGAGGAGCACGAAGGTTGGCTAAGTACGGTCGGACATCGTACGGTTAGTGTAATGGTAGAAGCCAGCTTAACTGCGAGACAGACACGTCGAGCAGGTACGAAAGTAGGTCATAGTGATCCGGTGGTTCTGAATGGAAGGGCCATCGCTCAACGGATAAAAGGTACTCCGGGGATAACAGGCTGATACCGCCCAAGAGTTCATATCGACGGCGGTGTTTGGCACCTCGATGTCGGCTCATCACATCCTGGGGCTGAAGTCGGTCCCAAGGGTATGGCTGTTCGCCATTTAAAGTGGTACGCGAGCTGGGTTTAGAACGTCGTGAGACAGTTCGGTCCCTATCTGCCGTGGGCGTTTGAGAATTGAGAGGGGTTGCTCCTAGTACGAGAGGACCGGAGTGAACGAACCGCTGGTGTTCGGGTTGTCATGCCAATGGCATTGCCCGGTAGCTACGTTCGGAACTGATAAGCGCTGAAAGCATCTAAGCGCGAAGCAGGCCTCGAGATGATTTCTCACTAGACTTTTAAAGTCTCTGAAGGGCCGTTGAAGACTACAACGTTGATAGGCAAGATGTGGAAGTGGTGTGAGCCATTAAGCTAACTTGTACTAATTACCCGTGAGGCTTAACCATACAACGCCAAACGCGTTTTGTGACAGAAACAAGCGACAGAAGTTAATAGCTA
>NZ_JAQREK010000043.1:0-904 GCF_028599265.1 Pseudoalteromonas sp. Angola-4
TACCACGGAGTGATTCATGACTGGGGTGAAGTCGTAACAAGGTAGCCCTAGGGGAACCTGGGGCTGGATCACCTCCTTATACGATTTAGAACTTATTTGTTCGTAGTGTCCACACAGATGATTGTTAATTGTAAAGAGAACAACACTTATTGTTTGGGTCTGTAGCTCAGTTGGTTAGAGCGCACCCCTGATAAGGGTGAGGTCGGTGGTTCAAATCCACCCAGACCCACCACTTCTTCTTAATCTTATCACTAAGATTAAAACGAAGTCGGATAACAAACAATAAGACCAGCATATGTGGGGCTATAGCTCAGCTGGGAGAGCGCCTGCCTTGCACGCAGGAGGTCAGCAGTTCGATCCTGCTTAGCTCCACCACTTTACTTCTTAAAAATAAATATTCTTTATCGGGTAGCAACATCACCTGAGAATAGAGTGTGTTTAATTTTGAGAAGTTTTTGATTCTCTGCTCTTTAAAAATTTGGAAAAGCTGATAATAAAATTCGTATGAATAACAGTGTTATTTGTACAGAGTTTTCAAAAGTAAAAAAGAATGATAGCAGTATCATTCAGTGCCATTTAATCACTCTTTGAGTTGATTAATTGGTATCTACTTTAGTATTCAATATTAACTTCTGGCGAAGTTAAACTGTCACATAACAAAGACCCGTTTGGGTTGTATGGTTAAGTGACTAAGCGTACACGGTGGATGCCTTGGCAGTTGGAGGCGATGAAGGACGTATTAACTTGCGATAAGCCTAGTCAAGCTAGTAAAAAGCGCTTGAGACTAGGATTTCCGAATGGGGAAACCCACCTGCTTGCAGGTATCGTTAACTGAATACATAGGTTAACGAGGCGAACGCGGAGAACTGAAACATCTAAGTACCCGTAGGAAAAGAAATCAACC
>NZ_JAQREK010000044.1:0-818 GCF_028599265.1 Pseudoalteromonas sp. Angola-4
CTTGAGACTAGGATTTCCGAATGGGGAAACCCACCTGCTTGCAGGTATCGTTAACTGAATACATAGGTTAACGAGGCGAACGCGGAGAACTGAAACATCTAAGTACCCGTAGGAAAAGAAATCAACCGAGATTCCGATAGTAGCGGCGAGCGAAATCGGAACAGCCCTTAAGCTTATTATGTGTTAATGGAAGGCTCTGGAAAGTGCCACGATACAGGGTGATAGTCCCGTACATGAAAAGACATTTTAAGTGAAATCGAGTAGGTCGGAGCACGTGAAACTTTGACTGAATATAGGTGGACCATCATCTAAGGCTAAATACTCCCAACTGACCGATAGTGAACCAGTACCGTGAGGGAAAGGCGAAAAGAACCCCTGTGAGGGGAGTGAAATAGAACCTGAAACCGTGTACGTACAAGCAGTAGGAGCCTACTTGTTAGGTGACTGCGTACCTTTTGTATAATGGGTCAGCGACTTATATTTTGTAGCGAGGTTAACCGATTAGGGTAGCCGTAGGGAAACCGAGTCTTAACTGGGCGAATAGTTGCAAGGTATAGACCCGAAACCCGGTGATCTAGCCATGGGCAGGTTGAAGGTTGAGTAACATCAACTGGAGGACCGAACCCACTAACGTTGAAAAGTTAGGGGATGACCTGTGGCTAGGAGTGAAAGGCTAATCAAACCGGGAGATAGCTGGTTCTCCCCGAAATCTATTTAGGTAGAGCCTCGGACGAATACTTACGGGGGTAGAGCACTGTTAAGGCTAGGGGGTCATCCCGACTTACCAACCCTTTGCAAACTCCGAATACCGTAAAGTA
>NZ_JAQREK010000045.1:0-801 GCF_028599265.1 Pseudoalteromonas sp. Angola-4
GATGAGTACCAGCGTCCACAAGTAAGCATTAAACTCGATAGTAAAGGTGGGGCAAAAATGAATGCCTTCACCAAACGTGCTATTGGTAAACGTATGGCTACCGTATTTATTGAGTACAAGCCATCGGGTAAAAAAGATAGCGAAGGTAAAGCACTTCCACCGATTAAAGTGGAAGAAGTGATTAACGTAGCAACCATTCAAGCGCGTCTTGACCGTTCATTCCGTATTACCGGTATGGATAACCCCGCTGAAGCACATAACTTAAGTTTACTACTTCGTGCGGGTGCGCTGGTTGCGCCTATTCAAATAGTAGAAGAACGTACTGTTGGGCCAAGCCTAGGTCAAGAAAACATTGAAGCAGTTATGACCGCTGTAGCCTTAGGTTTTGCATTTGTACTGGCCTTTATGCTTATTTACTACAAAGGTTTTGGTCTTGTTGCGAATATCGCACTGGCTGCCAACTTAGTACTTATTATTGGTGTAATGTCGTAATTCCAGGTGCAACGCTTACCCTACCGGGTATCGCAGGTATTGTATTAACCGTGGGTATGGCTGTTGATGCGAACGTACTTATATTTGAGCGTATTCGTGAAGAGCTCGCTGATGGCCGCAGCCCTCAACAAGCGGTTCATTTTGGTTACGATAGTGCCTTTAGTACTATTTTTGATGCCAATATCACCACATTAATTGCGGCGATTATCTTGTTTGCTGTTGGTACCGGTCCTGTTGCAGGCTTTGCGGTAACCCTAGCAATTGGTATTTTAACCTCTATGTTTACAGCAATTGTAGGTACCCGTGCGG
>NZ_JAQREK010000046.1:0-742 GCF_028599265.1 Pseudoalteromonas sp. Angola-4
ATACTGAGTCAGTCAAATTAAAGATTTTATAGGGCTTATTGTGCTGGATATTGTTTTATACCAACCTGAAATTCCGCCTAACACCGGGAATATCATTCGTTTATGTGCCAATACTGGCTATTCATTGCATTTAATTGAACCGTTAGGGTTTGAGTGGGATGACAAACGTGTAAAACGCGCTGGACTTGACTATCACGAATTTAGCCATGTACAACGCCATGCCTCATTTGATGCTTACTTAGAAAAGTGCCAACCTAAAAAAGTGTATGCTTGCACCACTAAAGGTAGCCAATTTCATCACCAAGCACAGTATGAAGCGGGTGATTGCTTAGTATTCGGCCCAGAAACCCGAGGCTTACCTGATGACATGATTCAAGCACTGCCAAACGAGCAACGCGTGCGTATACCTATGCAAGCCGATAGCCGCAGTATGAATCTGTCTAATGCAGTAGCTGTGTTTGTATATGAATCTTGGCGCCAGCTTGACTTTGTAAACGCGCAGTAATTATTTACCAATAATAAAAAACCGACATTATGTCGGTTTTTTAATTTTTAAAGAATAGTGAAGCATTTATTCTGACTTTTGTTCACGACCTAATAACGCCATAGCAGCTGCTTTCATGTCTTTATTTTCATAGAGTACTTTATAAATTTGCTCGGTAATTGGCATTTCCACACCAGCGCGTTGAGCTAATAAGTACACTTCTTTGGTATTTCTAAAGCCTTCAACCACTTGGCCGAT
>NZ_JAQREK010000047.1:0-686 GCF_028599265.1 Pseudoalteromonas sp. Angola-4
ATGAGTGGTAGGGGAGCGTTCTGTAAGCGGTTGAAGGTGTACCGGGAGGTATGCTGGACGTATCAGAAGTGCGAATGCTGACATGAGTAACGATAATGCGGGTGAAAAACCCGCACGCCGGAAGACCAAGGGTTCCTATCCCATGTTAATCAGGGTAGGGTAAGTCGACCCCTAAGGCGAGGCCGAAAGGCGTAGTCGATGGGAAACGGATTAATATTTCCGTACTTGGTATAATTGCGATGGGGGGACGGAGAAGGCTAAGCAAGCATGGCGATGGTTGTCCATGTGAAAGTGAGTAGGCTAGTGACTTAGGTAAATCCGGGTTGCTGTTAGGCTGAGACACGAGACGAGCACCCAAGGGTGTGAAGTTGCTGATGCCATACTTCCAGGAAAAGCCTCTAAGCTTCAGATTATACCGAATCGTACCCCAAACCGACACAGGTGGTCAGGTAGAGAATACTAAGGCGCTTGAGAGAACTCGGGTGAAGGAACTAGGCAAAATCGTACCGTAACTTCGGGAGAAGGTACGCTCCTATCTGTGATGAGACTTGCTCTCTAAGCGGACGGGAGCCGCAGTGACCAGGTGGCTGGGACTGTTTATTAAAAACACAGCACTGTGCAAAATCGCAAGATGACGTATACGGTGTGACACCTGCCCGGTGCCGGAAGGTTAATTGATGGGGTTA
>NZ_JAQREK010000048.1:0-684 GCF_028599265.1 Pseudoalteromonas sp. Angola-4
GATTTAAACAGATGACTTGTAATTATTATCTTCATCACCATATAAAAACCTAAATAGATGAACATGGCAATAATTCAATGAGCAATATAGTTAGTCTTAACGCACAAAACCTTCAGCAAGTATTGGGTGAAACATCACAACAAAAGTTAGTACTACTTAACTTTTTTTCTCCACAAAGCCCAGAGTGTATTAGCCAAGCAGCTATTTTAGATAAGTTAGCTGCTGAATACAGCAACTATATAGTAGTCGCAAACTTAGACTGCGATGCAGAGCAGGCACTTGCCTCTCAACTTGCCCAACAAGTTGGATTGCAAACCTTACCTACTTTAGTGTTATTAAAAGACTCAGCTCCAGTTGATTTATTAGCGGGTGCTCAAACAGAAAGCCAAGTTCGTGATGCATTATCTAAACATTTACCAGCTCAACAAGACTTATTATTAGAGCAGGCTAAGCAAGCACTGATTAATAGCGACTTAAATGCCGCGTTTACTTATGCCAAACAAGCGTATGAACTTGATAGTCGAAATGCGAGGATTAAATTAGTACTGGCAGATATATGTATACAAATCCACAAACTCGATGAAGCCGCTGCGTTAATAGAAACAATAGATGTAAAAGAGCAAGATGCATACTTTAATAATATTAAGGCAAAATGTGAGGCCGCATTAGAGGCAACCGATTCAC